>JBDUDE010000706.1:0-4595 GCA_040003105.1 Mucilaginibacter sp.
GGTTGAAGCGGCAACTGCTAAAGAGGACAAAGACTGGAAAGGCCTGTTTGATGACGTTGAAGAAAAAGTTGTTGACACCAGCAAAAAGAGCGATGTAAAAACCAGGACAGGCGAGCAGAATAAGAAATTTACAGTAGATGCCTCTGATGTAAATAACATCCGGGTGAGGATAAAAGTTAAGCTTAACGGCCAAACGGATGATGTTAAGCAAATAAAACACCTGGAAGATGCCATCGAGCGTTCGGTATGGATGTCGACCAGGGGATATATGCTGGATATTGTTTTTGTAGACGCGCCGGGCCCCGACGTGTTTGAGTTTACGGTGAACTTTTGCATCTGGCCCAACTCGGGCAACTGGGCTTCGCCGCCGATAACCCTTTCGCACGAGGTTCACCACGCGCTGGGCCTGGGCGACCGCTACGATTATATCGAATCGCACTCAAAAAATCCGGATATGAACCCTGAAATGCGGTTGGTTTGGTTTGAGAAGGAACTGCAAAAAAGCGCGCCGAAAGACCTGCCCAACAACCCGGAAAGCAAGATGGCAAAAAGCGGTAAGGCCTTACAAAATGATGATATCTGTGCCGTGGCGTTTGATCCGGGGCCCGAGCGGGATAAATGCATTAAGGACCGGAATGGGTTTGATAAGTGGGGTTTTTAGCCTGTTGCAAAACCTGCCGAATATAAAAAGCCTCAAATCCTTCCGGTTTGAGGCTTTTTACTTTTGCAAAAGTTTATGAAAGCGCTTACGATTTAGTTTCAGTAACCTTTGTAACCTGGATGGTATCATCAGTTATTTTACCATCGACAGTTACATTTTTGCCGGCATATTTTAAAACTGCTTTTTGGTTTGATATTTTGTAAACCTTATCGCCTACAACCAAAACTGCGGTAGCGCCGCCTTTAATGCATTGCTTGGCACAGGCAACACGGGTTGCCGGCGTGCACATTGGGGTTTTACTTCCGCCGCAGTGCGAATCGTCGATGTAACCTGTAAGATGTTCGTCGGTAATTGATGAGGCAAATGCAGCGCCCATTGAAAAAACAAGGGCAACTAATAATAAAATCTTTTTCATGGTTTGTATGGTTTAATTGTTGGTATGTCAAATATAGTAAAAATTAAAAAAAACATTGAATGCGGAAAATATCATTTTTTGAGATGTGGAGTATTTACACTTTCCACTTCCAACATTGCCAGTTACGGGCCTCAATTTTTAAATCTTCGGCATTTATCAAATCGCCGCGTTCAATTTCGGCATCGCCCGCTGCGAGGTCATCGTTATACTGCGCTAATGTCTGCGGCTTTTCGGTTGCCTGAAAACCAATCCCCATCAATTTTAAGGTATGTAATAACCAATCCTTTTTATCAGGGTCTTTTATGTTATCAAAATCAATTACCAGTTCCATTAGTACAAAATTTAAACGGTACTAAACGAAGTTATTCAAATATCGCAAATACTGCAACAAGACGGAAAGATTAGGAATTCGCGTTACAATCTGTTCCGGAACTTTCAATACACCTTGTTAAATAATATTAGGTGTTACTAATCTACAAAATTTATTAATTGTATAATTATAACGAGAAACATAAGCTATTTTGCTTTTTTACGCGTTATGTGTACTTGTAATTCATATCTTGCAATAAATGACGGAATACATAACACTATTTAAAGACTGGGTTATCGGCCTGGGCGAAAAGCACGAGGTCGACCCTTTAACGCTCGGCAGTCTTTATTTAGTAAGTAAGATATGTTTTTTCTCGTTTCTTGCCTGGGTGGTAAAAAATTTCAGGGCGAAAAAAGCAATTCTTATTCCGCTGCTGTTTGCATCTTTGAGCTTTAGTCTGCCTTACCTGTATCTTGTTATTGCCGGTCGTAATATTTCTATTTGGGTATACCTGTTTATTGGTTTGATGTTCATTTACGGCGGATATACCATTTGGAAAAAGATTACAGAAAAGCCCGTTCCCATCAGCGTTTAGCTGCATACATCTGCAGATATGCATATGGATTTGTTTTATACTGCTGATGAGAATGGGTGTAGAGATCACCCGGTTTATCAATAAAGTTAGGTCATTAAAAGAAAGCCTCAAATTGAATGATTTGAGGCTTTCTTAGTTTACGATTAACTAGGGGAGTTTGGGGATATTCACAGGCACCATTAAAATGCCGGGCGCATGATCCTGCGAATAATAAAGCATCTTGCCGTCCGGCGATACGATCGGGCTACCGTTGTTACCATTATTTACTGTTGCGCCAAGTTTTTGTCCTGCTTCCCAGCTGTCACCTTTTCTGAAGCTTATGTAAAGGTTGTTATCGCTTGCAAATATGATATAGCGTTCATCTGGTGAGATAAATGGATCGAATACATCACTGTCGCCGTTTAGCTTTAGCAGTGTCGGTTTGTCGTAGTGGTCGCCGAGCCATTTTGCAGAATAGCCGCACATACCTTTGTTGCCGTCACGGTTGCGCGAGCAAAAGCAAAGTGTTTTTGCGCTGCTAATTGAAGGGGCGTAGGCAACAGTACCTGGTACGTTTACCGGTCCATCAAGATGGACTGGTTTTGTCCAGTTATCGCCCGAAATATGATCGACATACCAAAGATGACTATCCTTTTGAGGCTTGTCCTGCGGCCTTTCGGGCGAAGGGCGGTTTGAAACAAAAATAAGCCGTTTGCCATCGGGACTGATAAAAGGGTCCCAGTCATGCCATTGCCCCGAAAATTCGGCCATAACCGGTTTGATCCATTTGCCCTTAACCAGTTTCGAAAAGCGGATGGTGTTATTGTCGGCAAGATAAACTGTTTTACCATCGGGCATAAAGGCTGGCACCGACTCGTCGTTTGGTACGGGCACATCTTCCTGTATAAAAACAATCACTTTTGCATCAGCGGGGATAATATTTTGGCCCAGGACGCTCAACTTTATAATGCCGCCAAAAACCAGCGTAAGTATAATCTTCTTCATTGAAATATCTTTAGTAATTAAATATTTACTAAAGCTGGTTTTTATTTAATGGGGGGTAAAATAAATTCAACCTGTGGCGGGGTATTTTAAACCGATGGGAACCTAACGTCAATAAACGAATACGATTTAAATAAAGATTTTAATACTGGGACTCAGACTGCCGGGCATTTTAAAACAGCTCTTCATCAGGCGGTTTTATCCCTTTTAAATGAAAATAGACGGTTGTTTGCCCGCGGTGGTGTGTTTGATGTTCGAAAATTTTGTTTAGAAGGGTTGCCTTGGTCATCGTATATTTATTAAAAACCGTTACGGTATCCTGCATATCTTCGGGCTTCATGTTCTTGATGTTGGCGATAACGAAATCGTAACCGGCCAGCACCATTTTAATAGTTGCAGCCTTGGATTTATCGGGCGATTTACCCGCTTCTCCCGGCGCTATCGGGCTTCTAAGGCCACCTGCTAACGGGGCTAACTCATAGTCAGCATCAGTGAAATGCAGCATGTGCTCAGCAAAAGTGCGCATTTCGGGGCTGGGTTTAAAAGAATAGCCATCGTCGGGCATGGCTTCCAGGTAATGCATGGTGTAGGTTTTGGCGCGTTCCCAATCTTTAACCATTTGGCCTGCGTCCTGCGATCTGGCAACATGGGCCAGCATCAGCATCGATAGAAAAGTAAATAATCCGGTAATTTTTTTCATCGTAATTAATTTTAATACCTGTTTTGGTTTATGGCCGCAAGGTATTTTGTTAATTACTCGAAAAATTGTATAAAATCGTCAGGTAGGGTAAGCAGGTGTTAAACAAACAAACCGCAGGGAAGATAGCCATTAAATTGGGGCGGGTTAAGAGGAGGCGCTATTTTAGACCTCTTTGAAATACCGGTATTGCCCTTTTCTACAAATCGTAAATAATGCAACGGTTGCACACCCGAAAACTCTTTGAATTCCCTTATAAAGTGCGACTGATCGTAATAATTACAGGAATACGCCAGCCCGGTTAAATTTTCAAACTGCCCGGAACAATATTTAGTGCGCACGCCCTGGAAACGGGCGATCCGCGCAAAGTATTTTGGCGTGAAGCCGGCAATCGCTTTAAACCTCCGTTCAAATTGTTTAACCGACAGGTTGGCCTGTTGTTGTATGCTCGAAATATCAACCTGGCCCGCCTGTTCGATGACCTGTTTTACAAGATATTCAATTGGGTCGGGTTTGCTGGTTAGTGCTCTTTTTGCAATAAAACCCGAAACCAAAGCAACGCGTTCGTATGAATCTTTTGCGTTATATACCTGGTCGGCCAGGTTTTCACCACCCTGTTTGAACAGCATCGTGAAATCGAATACACGATTTATCCCTTCACTTGACGGCATCCTTAGTAATTGGCATATTGCATGGGGATACAATCGCACGCCAAAGAAGCCCACATTTTTTCCAACCTCAAACTTTTCATAAACCGAATGCTGGAAACGTACACGGGCGCTTTGAGTGGAATATTTTTGAAACCCCTCTTTATACTGGAAAATTATTTCGGGGCAGCCGTCGGCCATTAAAAAGTATTCCCTGGGCGTGGCGCAATTTTCACTGCTTTGCAGCGACCAAAAACATTGCACCAGGTACTGGAGGTGAGGCGGAGGT
>JBDUDE010000660.1:0-15563 GCA_040003105.1 Mucilaginibacter sp.
GAAGCATGATCCAACCCCTTGCATACATCCATCCGCAAGCTAGAATAGCCGATAATGTGGTAATTGAGCCCTTTGTTACCATCCACAAAGATGTGGAAATTGGCGAAGGCACCTGGGTAGGCTCAAACAGCACTATTATGGATGGCGCCCGCATTGGCAAAAACTGCCGTATTTTCCCCGGAGCGGTTATATCAGCCCCGCCGCAGGATCTAAAATATAAAGGCGAGCAAAGCACCGTTTCGGTTGGTGACAATACCGTTATCCGCGAATGCGTAACCCTTAACCGCGGCACGGCACTTGATAAAAACACTACTACTATAGGCAGCAATTGCCTCCTGATGGCGTACGTACACGTAGCACACGACTGTGTGATAGGTGATAATGTTATAATAGCAAACTCGGTACAGCTTGCCGGCCATATTAATGTGTATGATTATGCTTTTATAGGCGGCACATCAGCCGTGCACCAGTTTGTTGAGATTGGCGCCCATAGCATGATTTCGGGCGGTTCGCTGGTACGTAAAGATGTGCCCCCGTATACCAAAGCCGGCCGCGAACCATTATCGTACATCGGCATAAATTCGGTTGGCTTGCGCCGTCGTGGCTTTTCGGCTGCTACTATTAACGAGATACAGGAAATTTACCGCATTATATTCCTAAAAAAATATAACATGACCAAAGCCCTTGATATCATTGAAGCTGAATTTAACCCAACTGTTGAACGCGACGAGATTATCAACTTTGTACAAAACTCGCAGCGGGGCATCATGAAGGGGTTTGGGAATTCTTAAGAAAGTTCATAGTTTATGGTTCATAGTTCATGGTAGCTTCGGCAGTGCAGAACTTACGGCCAATAAACTATCTGCCAAAAACGCCTTCGGCTATGAACCATGAACAATCAACTATGAACTTCGACATCTCCCTACAAAATATTGGCCGCCGCTTTAACCGCGAATGGATTTTCCGGGGGATTGACTATACATTTTTCGGAGGTAATTCGTATGCTATACTGGGTCCAAACGGGTCGGGTAAATCTACATTGCTGCAGGTTTTAAACGGGAGCCTTGCACCTTCAATCGGGCAGCTTAAATATGCTTTTAATAATACTGAAGTTGAGGTTGGCGAGGTTTATCAACACCTAAGCCTTGCCGCGCCATATCTTGAGTTGATTGAGGAATTCACCTTGAGCGAGGTAATTGATTTTCACTTTAAATTTAAAGGGTACAAAGCCGGGACCGATAAAAACGGGGTGATTGAACTGCTTGCTATGCAAAACAGTAAAAATAAGATGATACGTTATTTCTCTTCCGGGATGAAACAGCGACTTAAACTGGCCCTTGCTTTTTGCTCTGACACCCCCATGCTGATGCTGGATGAGCCCACCTCAAATTTAGATACCCAGGGCGTTGACTGGTACTTAAGCCTGGTACAAAAATTTGCTGCCGACCGGCTAACAATCATTTGCTCAAACCAGGAACATGAGTATAGTTTTTGTAAAGAGCGGTTGAGTATATCGGATTATAAGAAAGAGGTAAAAGGCGAAAGGTAAAAGGCGAATGGTTGGTTCATCCTGACGGCGGTATAAAGCAAAAAAGCTTAAAGAGCAATAACACTTTAAGCCTTTCCATGGCAAACCTTTTACCCTTTGCCCTTATCCTTTCACCGAAATATTACAAATAAGCTTCCCTTAATCTTATCAGCCTTATCCAGTGCATAAATTTCATCACCGGGTAAACGGGGTCGAATTCAAACCACCTTGCGGCAAAGTTGGCATTGTTGGGGCGCTTGTGGTGATTGTTTTGGAACAATTCGCCAAGCATAAAGAAATCAAACGGGGTTGAGTTTTTTGATTTATCACCATTGTCAAAATTGGCATAACCATATTTGTGGCCGCACCAGTTAACAATAGCGCCGTGTATAGGGCCCATCATAAAGTGTATGGGCAGCAATAAAAACATCCACCAATGTGTAGCGAAAAAAATATAAAATGTTACATATAACAAGCCGAATACAATGCGGGATAAAATAGTTGAGCCCCAGTAATCCAGCAATCTCCACTCGGGATAGTTGCCTTTAAACTGCGCTTCCGGTTCTTTTAAACGTTTTTCGTAAAGCTTGTAGCTTTGGGCGGTACGCCACATCATCTGGAAAACATCGCGAAAAAAATAGGGGGAATGGGGATCTTTTTCGGTATCGCTGTAAGCATGGTGCTCTCGGTGCATTATAGCATAAGCACGGGGGTTTAAATACGATGAACCCTGGCAAATGAAAGTTAGCAGGTGAAAAATTCGTTCGTTAATTTTATGGGTGCTAAACATTTTGTGCGATGCATACCGGTGCAAAAAAAATGTTTGGAAAAATAATGAAAGGAACCAATGAGCCAGGAAAAATATTAGAATAATCACAAGTATATAATATAATTGGTAATGAATTGTTTTTGTAATCAGCTGCAAAGATACGATTAATATAATTTTGCCTGCATTATATTAATGGGACCTTCATCACAAATTACGTAAGGATTACCCTGGTGGATTCTAATAGCGTACAGAATACGTATGGCTATTGAAATTTTCCGCCGCACTTCTACCGGCAACAAATCTAATCTTTGCTATCCCGCAAAGCCTTTATCTGGTTATGCACCTCAATAATCCGTTGTTGCTGACGGGTAACGATCTCTATAAATTCCGGGGCCAACCCACTTTCGGTAGAAATTGCAGACTGGTAAGCCTTTTTTATAGCATCCTCACCACGCTCGCATTCCGACAGAACAGTTGTACGGTCGTGCCCGCTAAAGGCAGATTTTACATCGAGCCACATGCGGTGTATAGCGCCGCTGCCGCTCATGCCCATCTCAACTTCGCAGCCTGTTTTATTAATAGCCGAACCCAGTTCATGCACATTTCGGCGGCTTTCGCCGCGCAGTTCCATAAACAAAGTGCGTAAATCCAGGTCTTTCTCCTGTAGCTCCTGTGCAGCATGCGTAAAGCCGGCAACGCGGTCGTTATTTATCTCAATAAGATCATTTAGTATTTCAATAGATTTTTCAATGGTTTCCATGGCTCATAGTTTATGTCCTTATACCCAATCAACTATCCTGCCAATATTAGCGCAACAGCGTGCCCCCGACGCAAAAGAAAACGCCCGTAGTTTCCAGCCACGGGCGTTTAACATATAATTTAAGCTGCCGGACTATTTTTTCTCGGGCAGCCAGATAAACTTAATCAAATTGGTACCGCTTAAATATTTATTGGCGGCATCCTTAGTGCTAGCTGGGGTTATATTGCTCAAATTGCTTACGTGGCGCAATATAGCATCTGGATCTTCCTGGTTTTGTGCAGAAGCGCCAAGGTATCCTGCCCAAAAAACGTTCTCTTTTAACTGCACCTGGGTCGAGCGCGCCTCTTCGGCAACAAACTTATCTATATCGGCCTGTAATGCACCGCTTTGTTTTAGTTTGTTTATCTCGTCCTGGGTATCGGCCGTCAACCTGTCAATATCAGCAGGCAAACAGGTAAATGATATATTGATGCTGAACCTGCTGTTCGGGATTTTTTTATAACTGGCCCTAACGCCCGGCGCATATGCACCGCCGTCTTTTTCGCGCAGGCGGTCAAGCAACCTTATCTGCAAAATTTCTTCCAGGGCATCAATCTGTATGTTATTTACATCATTGTAGTCATAAGCACCGTTAAATACCATTTGCATGGTGCCTTTCTCGCCAATACCTTTATTCACGGTTTTGGTTATCTGCCCTGCCGGCGGAACGATATTCAGGTTTTTATAAGTTTCCTTACGGTTAGTTGAGGGCAGGCTGGCTAAATAAGCCTCAATATAGGGCTTCAAAACCGGCACATCAAAATTGCCCACAAATGTAAATATGAAGCCGCTTGCGTCAGAAAAACGGTCTTTGTAAAACGCATAAGCTTTATCAAGGCTGGCTTTGTTCAGCCTTTCAGGTGTTACCACCATCTCTCTGAAATTATAATTGTTCAATGTAGCACTAACTGTGTCCTGGAAAACACTGCCGGGGTTTAGGCCTCGGTTGGCAAGCAGCGCGTTGGTTTGGCTTATGTTTGCCTGCCATACATCAGCATCTTTGCGGGGCTGGGTAAAGTACAGGTATATCAACTGCATAGCAGTTTCAAAATCCTTTGGTGTTGTGTTTGCGGTTATGCCCTGGGCAACATCGCTTAAGTACGGCGATACACTTACATTTTTGGCGCTCAATATTTTATTAAGCTGTATTTGCGTAAAATCGGCTATACCGCTGGCGCCGATAATTCCGCCCGCCAGTTCGGCCGAAGTATAATCTTCATCGTTTGCCAATGATGTACCGCCAAAACTATAGCCGTTAATTAAAACCTGGTCGTTTTTAAACTTGGTTGGTTTCAAAATTACTTTTACGCCATTGCTCAGCGTAAATGTTGTAATGCCGATAAGGCTGTCTACTTTGGTTTCGGTAATTGTACCAGCTTTTGGCAACTGGTCAAGCAGCGGTTTGTCGCTGGTGTTGTCAATGTATGCGGTTACTCCTTTGCCGGCGTTGGCAATCCAATCCAAAATGGTTTTTTCATTCGGCAGTTTGTCTTTTTCGCTTTCCGGCGCTTCAACAATAATTACCCTGTTTTGGTCGCTTACAAATTTACCGGCCATACCGTTTAGTTCGGTAAGGGTAATTTTGTTGATATTGTTTACATAAAAGTTGTACACGTATGATATCCCCGCAAAGGCATCGCCATTTAAAAAGTTTTGCTGGTATTCGCCAACAAAGTTCGATGAACGCGTTTTGTCGCGTTCGCGATAGGCATTGTCAATACCGGTTAATGCTGTCTGTTTAGCCCTTTCCAGTTCGGTTAAAGTAAACCCAAAGCGGCGCACGCGTTCAGTTTCGGCAACGGCAGCTTTAATGGCAGTTTCAAGGCCACCTGTTTTAGATACTGCAATTGTTGTAAAAGCATCCTGTTTACCAATAAATGGGCCGTACGAGCTTTGCCCGTAAACAAACGGCGGGGTCGGCTTTTGGGTTAGCTCGCTTATGCGGTCATTCAGCATCTGGTTAAATAGCTGCACTCGGATACTTTGCATTAAGTCAGCAGTGTTTTTGATGCTGGTTTGCGGATGCTTAACAATAATTTCTGCCAGTGTGTAAGGGAACTCTTTATCGGTTGCTATTTTAACAACGGTGCCTGGCGTAGGCGGCACGTTGTAAACTGTGCGTGGTTTTTCGCTTGCAGGGTTTTGCAACGACGAAAAATTACGCTTTATCAATTCAACTACCCGTGCAGGGTCAAAATCGCCAACGGCAATTACGGCCTGCAGGTCGGGCCGGTACCAATCGTGGTAAAAGCTTTTAATCGTTTCGGGCTTAAACGTTTTCAGGATATCTTCTTTCCCTATCGGGATGCGCTGCGCATAACGCGAGTTATTTAGCAACACCGGGTAAGTTTGATTACTCAGGCGTTCCTGTGCATTTTTGCCGTTTGCCAGCTTTTCGCCGAGCACCACGCCGCGTTCCGAGTCAATTTCCTTAGGGTCGAACGTTACATACGATGCCCAGTTGGCTAAAATATTAAAGCCTTTTTCGAAAACAGCAACGCTATCGGTAGGTAATGGTAATTGGTAAACCGTTTCATCAAACGAAGTATATGCATTCAAATCGGCGCCAAATTTAACGCCCGATTTTTGCAGGTAGCTTACCATGTCGTTTTTAGGGAAATCGCGGGTGCCGTTAAAGGCCATGTGCTCGGTGAAGTGGGCAAGACCTTGTTGATCCTCGTTTTCCAATACCGAACCTACTTTGTTTACCAGGTATAATTCGGCCCGGTTTTTCGGTTCGGTGTTTTTGCGCACATAGTAGGTTAGTCCGTTTGGCAGCTTGCCTACGATAACTTCAGGGTCGGGAGGCAACAGGCCTGCCGAAACAATATGTTTTTGTTCAACACCGGCAGGTTTATTTTTCGGTGAAGGTGTAACGGGCCTTTTTTTAACCTGCGCAAACGCACCACCCGATACCACAAGCAGGGCTAAAGCCGCTACTGAAACTTTATAGTTTAATCTCATTTTTTAAATCAGGGAATAATTCGCTAATATGCGAAACGAATGCCTTAGTTACAAACACCATTATTACATTTAACATGATTTAACACGGATATATGGATTTTATTTATTACTGATTTTTTGCGCCCGGTAACGGGCGAACCAATTTATAGCTAATGTGTTACCATAGTGCATCAAACCGCAGCCGTTCCGGAGATTTTGGAAAATAGCAGAGCCACCGATATCAGCCTGAATTAATTCGCGAAAACACTATTTTTGCGCTTTAATAATTTTTTAGTGGGAAAAGACAAAATACGGCGCTTTGCCGAGATAGCTACTTTCAGCAACGTTTTACAATTGGATGCCGGCAAGCCGTTTAAAGGCCAATGGGCCGGTGCTTTTTTTAAACACGACAACCCGGTAGTGCTTGAACTGGCCTGCGGCAAAGGCGAATACACCGTTAACCTGGCGGTGATGTTCCCTGATAAGAATTTTATCGGCATTGACTATAAGGGCAATCGCATTTGGCGCGGCGCAAAAACCGCTTTAGAAGATGGAGTGGCCAATGTTGCCTTTTTAAGGATTCAAATAGAGACGCTTATCGACTATTTCGGCCCAGGCGAGGTTGACGAAATATGGATCACTTTCCCCGACCCGCAGCCGCAACTAAGCCGCGAGAAAAAACGGTTAACGTCATCACGGTTTTTAAACATGTACCGGGTGATACTGAAACCAGGCGGCTTTGTAAACCTTAAAACCGATAACGACGATTTGCATGCCTACACCGCCGAAAAGATTGCTGAAACCGGCTTAACACTGCACGCAAGAACCGAAGACGTTTATAAATCTGAGTATGTTAACGATGTGCTCAACATCAAAACATACTATGAGAAGAAGTATTTGAAGGACAATAAGAATATTAATTACCTGAAGTTTTCTTTTTAGGAATACCAGTATAGAAGGTCAGTACAAAACACTGATACAATAAAAGCATTTTGTGATTAAATTGTCAACTCAACATTAATTATTCGCTCATTTTATTTAGTTTAGGGTGCTTATAAACCAGTAACCCAATATCTCATGAAATTAAGAGTAATAGCACTGCTGTGGCTAAGCTGTTCGCTGTCGGCTGCAATGGCGCAAACTGCAAAAACTTACCAGGTAAAATCGCCGGATGGCAAAATCAGCGTTAATATCAGCGCCGGGGGCAGCGTAACCTGGGCAGTTAACCATGATGGCACCGAAGTGATAATACCATCCGAAATTTCGATGACGTTGGATAATGGTGAGGTTTTGGGTAAAAACGCGGCTGTTAAAAAAGCAGTAACAAGTACAAATAACTCAACCTTCGCTACACCCGTCTATAAAAAAACACAGGTACAGGATAACTACAACCAATTAACCATAAACTTTAAAGGCGATTACAGCCTTGTCTTTAGGGCGTATAACGATGGTGCGGCGTACCGGTTTGTAATCGCCAAAAAAGGCGATATTACCATAACAAACGAAAGTGCCAATTTCAATTTTAAGGATGATGATAAAGCGTTTTTACCTTTTGTTAGCGATTATCGCAATAAAGATAAATTCACCACATCTTTCGAAGGGCATTATGATAATATAAACCTGTCCGCCATAAAAAAAGACACGCTGGCATTCCTGCCTGTTTTGGTTGATGTTGGCTCGCCAAAAAAAGCCGTAATACTGGAAGCCGATTTGCAGGATTATCCAGGTATGTACCTTATACATGGTGATGGGAATAGCCTGCAGGGCGTATTTGCAAAGTATCCTACTGCAGAAGCCGTTTTGAGGATAAACTATGTAGTAAACAAACGTGCGGACTATATCGCCAAAACCAGCGGTACACGCAGCTTTCCGTGGCGGGTGGTGGTTGTCAGCACCGAAGACAAGCAACTGGCAGATAACGACATGATGCAGAAGCTGGCCGAACCATCCCAAATAACCGATTACTCCTGGATAAAGCCCGGCAAGGTGGCCTGGGACTGGTGGAACGACTGGAACGTTAGCCATGTTGATTTTAAATCGGGCATAAACGTGCCTACCTATAAATACTACACCGATTTCGCGGCAGCAAATAAGCTGGAATATATTATTATTGATGAGGGCTGGTCGGACGATTATGATTTGAACAAAACCAAGCTGGATGTGCAGGCTATAGTTGATTATGCCAAACAGAAAAATGTAGGGGTGATTTTATGGTCGACCTGGTATGCTATGACCCGCGATACCGAAGGGCTGATGGATAAGTTTGAAAAAATGGGCGTAAAAGGTTTTAAAGTTGATTTTATCGACCGGGACGACCAGAAGATGGTGGCCTCGTTATTTGAAATCGCTAAAATAGCTGCCAAGCACCACCAGCTAATTGATTACCACGGCATGTACAAACCAAGCGGTATGCAGCGCACCTGGCCAAATATCATTAATTGCGAAGGTGTAAAAGGCCTCGAAAATATGAAATGGGGAACTGATAACCAGCCGGGCTATGATGTAAGTATACCGTTTATCCGCATGATGTCGGGCTCAATGGATTATACTCCCGGCGGCATGCGCAATGCTACGAAAGAAGCGTTCAGGCCGGTAAATTCAAACCCGATGACACAGGGAACACGTTGTCATCAGCTGGCTATGTACACCATATTTGAAGCCCCGCTGCAGATGCTGAGCGATAACCCAAGCATTTACAAACGCGAGCAGGAAAGCACCGATTTTATAGCTTCGATACCGACAACGTTTGACGCTACTGTTGCGCTTGATGGCAAAGTAGGCGACTTTGTGAGCGTCGCCCGTAAAAAAGGCAATACCTGGTACGCCGGTGCCATGACCAACTGGAATGCCCGCGATTTAACGGTAGACCTTTCCTTTTTAGGTGAGGGCAATTATAAAGCCGTGATTTTCGAAGATGGTATAAATGCGGGTAAAGACGCGACCGATTACACCACCAAAACCATAACTGTAACCGCGAAAGATAAGCTGAATATTAAAATGGCGTCTGGCGGTGGCTGGGCTTCCAGATTTGAGAAGATGTAATTGACTTTTTTGCGCCGGGTTAAAACCCGGCGCTACAACATGGGCCGAGCCTATGGCTCTCTAAAATCTGCAAAAAGACATCTGTGGAAACCGCAAGCATTAACTATATGAATTAACCAGAGGCAGCGCCCCGACCCATATTGTAGCCACGGATTTTAATCTGTGGTTTATCAAAACGGTATGCTTATTACCAAAATGGCATCCTGTTTCGGGCCTGCAAGCAATAATTAACTTTAATATAAAGTCTTCCATTATGAAAAGCGACCCTACCAAAACGGTAGGGTCGCTTTTTTTAGTGTTTTTACAAGTTGCTGTAAATCAAGGCAATTAATCCATTTTAATCCAGCGGCATGGTTCTTGGATGGGGTCCCGAAACAGTACATGCCCCCTATCAAAATGATAATTCTGCATATAAAGGATTTAATGGCGCTATCTCCGGCCATGCTTCGCCTGTTTAATAAATACTTCATTACACTTCAAAACAGTTCATGCAATCACATTTAAAAAAGCTTTCGTTTGCGGGTGCGCTTATTACCCTGGGAATTATTTTTGGCGATATCGGTACCTCGCCGCTTTATGTTTTTCAAACCTTATTAGTGGAGGGACGACAGGTAAACGAGGCCCTGGTTTTAGGCGCAATCTCCTGTATATTCTGGACGCTTACCTTGCAAACAACCTTCAAATATATCTTAATTACCCTGCAGGCTGATAACCACGGCGAAGGGGGCATCTTTTCATTATATGCCCTGGTGCGGCGTTATGGCAAATGGCTGGCCATCCCGGCCATCATCGGCGCGGGCACCTTACTGGCCGACGGTATTATTACGCCTCCCATTTCGGTAACATCAGCAATTGAGGGTTTAAGCAATGTGCCCGCACTGGCATCGTCATTTGTGCCGGGCAGTAAGCTTATCCTGGGTATAGTAATAGGCATTATGGTTTTGCTGTTCTTTTTTCAGCAATTTGGAACCAAGGTGGTTGGTTCAGCATTCGGGCCGGTTATGCTGCTTTGGTTTTTAATGATAGGTGTTTTAGGGGCTATTCAATTTGTGCACAATCCCGGCATCATCAGGGCTTTAAACCCTTATTACGGTATCCATTTATTGGCGGTGCACCCAAGGGCAATTTACCTGTTAGGAGGGGTTTTTTTGTGTACAACAGGTGCCGAGGCTTTGTATTCAGATTTGGGTCATTGCGGCCGCAAAAACATCCAGGTTAGCTGGGTTTTTGTAAAAATTGCCCTGATATTTAGTTATTTAGGGCAAGGCGCCTGGGTGTTAATGCAACCAGCCGGTAAAAGCTTTGCCGGGGTTAACCCCTTTTATCAAATTGTGCCTTATCCGCATTTATTTATGATACCCTGCGTGGCGCTGGCAACCCTGGCGACTATTATAGCCAGTCAGGCTTTGATTAGCGGTTCGTTTACACTCATCAGCGAAGCGGTAAGCATGAATTTCTGGCCGCGAATCACCATTAAATATCCGTCCAACATTCGTGGACAAATTTATATCCCAAGCATTAACTGGATATTGTGCTTTGGTTGTATCGCCGTTTCGCTTTATTTCCAAACCTCGGAGGCCATGACGGCAGCCTACGGCTTCTCCATAACCATAGCCATGCTGATGACTACCATATTGATGTACTATTTTATGCGCTATGTTAAGCACTGGCCGGTGTGGTTGGTAACCATTATACTTAGCCTGTTCATAACTGTTGAATTTTCGTTTTTTGTAGCTAACGCGATAAAATTGTTAAAACGGTTGTTCTTCGTGGCATTTGAAGGCGGACTGATATTTACCATGTACATCTGGTTTAAGGCGCGGAAGATAAACAACCGCTTCCTGAACTTTGTAGACCTGAAAGACCAGGTGCCTTTATTGAATGCGCTTAGTGCCGATACTTCTATCAGCAAATATTCAACACACCTCATTTATCTAACCAAAGCAAACAACGCAAAGCAAATTGAGGAAAAGATATTGTACTCCATTATGAGCCGCAAACCCAAGCGCGCCGATGTATACTGGTTTGTACATATTGAAACAACAAACGAGCCTTATACCATGGAATACAGCGTTGACCAGATTGAACCGGGCAAAATAATAAGGATTGAGTTTCGCCTAGGTTTTAGGATACAGCCGCGGGTGAATGTACTGTACCGTAAGGTTGTTGAGGATATGGTGGCCCGCAACGAAATTGATATCCACAGCAATTATGAATCGCTAAACAAATTCAAAATAAATGCCGATTTCAGGTTTGTTATTATGGAGAAATTCCTGTCGTACAACAACTCGTTCAGCGTAAAAGAAGGGTTTATCCTTAACAGTTATTTCGCCATAAAAAAACTGGCACAATCAGAGGCCAAAGCTTTCGGCCTGGATACCAGCGAAACCTATGTTGAGAAAATACCACTGGTAGTTAAGCCGGTTGGCAATATCATTTTAAAAAGGGTGGCGGCTGTATAATACCGCGCAGAATTTAGTCTGCGTGCAGTATTTCAATCAGCGAAATCAACGCAATCATAAAAATCAGCGGTCAAAAAAAAGCGCCACCGACCTAAGTCAAATGACGCTTTATGTATATATTGGATTGATATAGGGCTAATTAATGAACATAGATATCGCCGCTGCCGCTGGTTGATTTGGAAACGTTTTTAGGGTTACCTGAGCAGTGGATATCGCCCGATCCGTGTAAAGCGGCATCGATACGTTCGGTGGCATTCACATAAGCATCGCCCGAGCCGGTAAGGCGGATGGCGGTGCTTGCAGTGGTCAAGTTGCGTGCAGTATAATCGCCCGAGCCTACAAGGCTAACGGTGGAATTATCGGCGCGGCCGGATAAACTCATATCCCCCGAGCCCGAAATGCTGCTTTCAAGGGTTTTAACATCAACTTTACCAACCATATCGCCCGAACCGCTGATACGCAGCTTTAACGAATTGGCGGTAAGGCCATCTCTAAATGCCACATCGCCCGAACCGCTAATGTTAACTTCTCTTATATCTTTAGTAGTAACATACACCATGATTTTTTTATGGTTGCCCCACCAGTTGCCCCAGTTAAAGGTATCATGCTTACTGTAAATTTTTAGCACGCCATTGTTTACCTCGGTTAAAATACGGTCTATCACATCGTGAGGCGCTTCTACTTTAACTGATTCTGTTGACCCCTGGGTAATAATTACGTCAAACGGCCCGGCAACATTTATCGCGTTAAAACCGGATAAATGGCGGTCGACAGTTTCCGAAGAGCTTATTTTTACAGTTAAAGCGGGTTTTGCGAACGTATGAGCTGCGCTGGTAACAAACAAAACAGCCAGCAAAATTTTAGCTATATATTTCATGATTTATTGTTTTGTTTAATTAGACGCAAGTAAAAGCGCGAGGTTGCACGAAAATAATAAATATCTTCAAGATGATTTAAATATTCCAACCAAATATTATAATATTCTTAAGTAAGTCAAACAGGCATTTGCCATCGCGTCATTGCGAGTCTCCATCAGGGGTAAACCCTGAAAAAAATAGCAATGACGTTAAAAAAAGTATACTGATAATCAGTAACTTATAAACACGTCATTATAAGGACGACTGTTTTAGTCATACCAACTCCCCCTCAGGGAGCCGGGGGGCTAATCAACCATTACCCCAATATAATAATTAAACGTATCCACCTCAATGTTATCCTTCTTAGCCCCATCTATTGCAACCGGTGTAAACCGGGTTGATGGCGTAATAAACTGGTAGTTGCCACCTTTATGCTTTACGCGTACCGGCATGTTGAAACCTTTTACATCCGATATCCAGCGCACGTATAGCTTGCCGCCGGTTTCCATAAAGTTTAATATCGGGATGCTGCGGTTTTTCAAATACTGATCGAACACCGCCGACAGATCTTTACCCGATTGCTGGTTGATATACTCCACCACATCATCATACGTTACTGTTTTGTGATAGAAGGTACTGTTAAGGCCACGCAGTATGCTGCGCCATTTTTCATCGTCGTTAATTATGGTGCGTATCATATTCAGCATATTGCCGCCCTTATAATACATATCGCCCGAGCCTTCTTTATTTACGTTATATACGCCCAAAATCGGCCTGTCATTTGCGATGGCAAAGCGGGTGCCGTGCACATATTCCTGCCCGGCCTGTTTACCATAGCGTTGTTCGATAAACAATGATTCCGAGTAATTGGTAAAGCTTTCGTGTATCCACATATCAGCCAAATCCTTCGACGTAATGTTGTTGCCAAACCACTCGTGCCCGCTCTCGTGCACTACAATAAAGTCCCATTTAAGACCCCAACCTGTGCCTGACAGGTCGCGACCGAGATAGCCATTGCGGTAATGATTGCCGTATGCCGTACCGCTCTGGTGTTCCATGCCTAAGTGCGGCGCTTCAATCAGCTTATAACCATCAGCATAAAAAGGGTACGGGCCAAACCAGTGTTCAAAGGCCTTTATCATATCCTTCACGTTTTCGCCGAATTGCTTTTTGGCTTTTGCAACGTTGTAATCCAGCACCCAATAATCAAGGCTAAGCTTGCCTTTTTCGCCCATGTAGCTATCGCTAATGTGGGAATATTTGCCAATGTTGGCCTCAATATCATAATTGTTGATTGGTTCGGTAACAATCCAGTCGAACCGGGTATAGCCGTTTTTTAAATCGGTTACCTTGCGCAGGCGACCGTTCGACGCATCGGTTAACCCTTTGGGTACGCTAATGCTGATAAGTACACTGTCAACTTCGTCGGCCTGCTGGTCTTTATTTGGCCACCAAATGCTGGCGCCGATGCCCTGGCAGGCGGTTGCCACCCATGGGTTGTTCAACGAGTCCTTTGAGAATACAATCCCTCCATCCCACGGCGCACGTTTGGCGATGGTTGGGTTACCAGAGTAAAACACGGTAAACTCATTCTTACTTCCCTTACTTATAGTATTAGGGAACGTAACAAACACAGCGTTAAACTCGCGGGTAAAAGGTAGCTCTTTACCTTTGTAAACTACTTTTTCAACCTTCAGGTTCGCAAAAAGGTCGAACTGCAGTTTAGTAAAATCTTCGGTAGCGGTAAACCTAAACAGGTTACTGCCGCTGATGAATTTATTGTCGATATCGAACTTAACATCCAGGTGGTAGTAATTGATATCGTAACAGGTACGCAGCGGACTAAGATAGCCGCGCAATGAATCGGCCCGGGTAAAAGTTTCCTTAACAGCGCCAAGCTGGGCTTTAGCACCAAAAGAAATCAGCCCAAGTGTGCAAGCCAGTAATAATTTGTTCAGTTTCATTTATTCTTATACAATTAATGTTTAAAAAGTGGTCCGTGAGAACACAGACCACGGCTGTTTTTTTAATCGGTGTAATCTTCCTCCAATCGGTGAAATCCCCCAATGATCGGTGTATCTAAAAAGCTAATTTAATACGGTAACCTTTATGCACGATTTATTCTGCACGTCATGATATATCCTGATGGTCGATTTCTGGAAATCCGAATCTTTTGCCTGGTTAATATCCACAAACTTTTGCGGATTACGGTCAGCCAGCGGGAACCATGAGCTTTGTATTTGTATCATAATCCGGTGGCCTTTGCGGAATGTATGGCCCACATCGGGCAAGTTATATTTAACTTCTGTTACCTTGCCCGGCACAAACGGCTCCGGCTTTTCGAATGAGTTGCGGTATTTACCCCTGAAAATTTCGCCGCGCACCAGCATTTCGTAGCCGGCAAGCTGAACGTTCTTAGGGTTTGGTGTTGGGGCGGGGTAATTATCCGGAAAAACGTCAATCAGTTTAACCACATAATCGACATCGGTAGTGCTTATCGAAGTCAATAAATCAGCCACCACCGGGCCGGTTAAGGTTATATCACTTGATAATGTATCAGTTTGGTAAGTTTTTACATCCGGGCGGCGCTCGGCAAAGCGCTGGTCGTCCAGCATGTATTCACGGGTGCGGCCGCGTTGTATGCCATCCTGGTAAGGCACTGGCGAACTGGGGTCGCTTACGTATTCATCAAAACCTTCGCCGCTTGTCGGCGCATCAAATGATAGCTTGCCATTGGCATGCAGGTACATCGTTTTTTCTGTCGAATTTTCAGGCGGCCATTTGCTGAATTTCTTCCATTCGTTACTCCCCGAAATATAGATGGCGGCTTTTGGTAAGTTCGCCTCACCTTCGCCTTTCAGATAATATTTAAAAAAAGGCAGCTCCAGGTTTTCGCGGAACCACTTGCTGGTGTTCGAGCCAAAATCCTGGTCGCCGAAGTGTTGCATGTCGGGGCTTTCCCAGCCGCCATGGTACCACGGGCCCATAACCAGTGTATTAGGGTGACTTGCCGCGTTTTGCTTCTCAATAGCGTCAAACACATGTAATGCACCGAAGCAATCTTCAGCATCAAAGAAACCGCCCACAACCATTGTCGCCGGGGTAAGATTTTTTAAATGCGGGCGGATGTTCATGTCCTTCCAAAAGCTATCGTAATTTGGAT
>JBDUDE010000163.1:0-4579 GCA_040003105.1 Mucilaginibacter sp.
GCTTTTCAATTTTCAATAAGGGATAACCAACCTGGCTGCCTTTAAACCTGACCGCTTGCGCATCTGTAAAAGCGATACCCCTGCCCAATTCGATTTCATAGCCTTTTGCGGTTATGCCCGCGGCGCGGTTAATCCTGTTGGCCCAACTAACAGCTATGACCCGGATGAACCTTATGCTAAAAAAAGGGTAATAAGGGGAGGCTGATTTTTATGCAATGACAGCTATTGTTCGGGTTACCGGGTTTCCTGCCGGATGAAAAGTACAGAAGACAGTGGAATGGAGCGTGTGGGCTTTAGATGTATACAGGATAAATAGCCTTCGATGTTTAAAATAGTCGAAAATAAATACTAAGTCTAAAGCCACGGCGTTCTTATTTAGTATATTTGTCTACTACACCCAATATAAAGCTACCGGTGTTTCTGCTGTTTATTTTTTAACCAATAAAAGCTTATGGAAACGATAATGGTACAGGAAAACGATGAGGCGACCATGGAAGTGGTTACCGCCGCATTGGAAATGAAAGGCTACCAGGTGTGCAGCCTTGATGGCTACA
Source organism: Mucilaginibacter sp. (assembly GCA_040003105.1). Classification (GTDB taxonomy): domain Bacteria; phylum Bacteroidota; class Bacteroidia; order Sphingobacteriales; family Sphingobacteriaceae; genus Mucilaginibacter. Next base: position 555 of record JBDUDE010000163.1, read on the forward strand.
ACGAAAATGCGATAGAGCGTATCCGGCGTTATCACCCGAAGCTGGTATTACTTGACAGCTGGCTCGGTACGCATTCCGGTAAAAAACTCAGCCATTGGATAAAGGCACACTTCCGGAAATTACCCATCATCGCCTTTAGCTGCGATAACCAGGTAGAGGAGCATTACCGCGAACTTGGATTTGATGGCTATCTCAAAAAACCGTTCGACCTGGAGCATCTTTACAGTGTAATCCGCCAACACAGGCACTTTAAAAAGCACCATCGTATTGCAGCAACGGTTTAACTCCTGTTAAAATTTAAGCCATGGTAGCAACAATTGAAGAAAACGGGCCGGCTAAGCTCCCGCCCGAGCTGAAAACTGAAGGCCCTTTATTCGAAAAGGATCAGCAAGGCCTTGCGACCGAACAACAGCGAAAGCTGGGGGAAATAGCTTTAGCCAAGTGGCGACGCCTGAAAGAAAAGATTGTACATCCATTCAATAAATAAAGGTTCAGCATTTAAAAAAAAATTAAAGCCCCCTTAAGTACTCTTAACTGATGGTGTTTTTTTAAAACTGCAAAAAAGAAAGTTCTGTTTGATTTTAAACGGGGTGACATGGTCCTCGTTTATACATTTAACTTTTTCAAAATCTCTATTTAGCTCACTTTGCAATTGGTCTTCCGTATATTGTTTAACAGGCAAACCGCTGCACTTATCCGGCCCGTTTTCAGAAAAAGTTCCGACAATCATATAATTAGAAACAACCTTACCAGCGATTTGCAAGTAGGCGGCAATCTCAGTATCTTTCGTCAGAAAATGAAAAGTTGCCCGGTCATGCCATAGATCATAGGTCTGATCTGTCTTAAATTCGGTGATATCAGAAACCACCCACTTTACCAGGTCACCTTTCCGCCCCAGCCTGGCTTTCGCTTTTTTTATTGCAATTTCCGATATATCCAGAACAGTAATATCTTTAAACCCTTCCTGTAAAAGAAAATCTACGAGGTTACTATCGCCGCCGCCAACATCAATTATACTGGAATTTTCAGATAACTGAAACTCATGAATAAAATCAAGGGAGGTTCGCGGAACCGTCTGCGTCCAGCTTACCTGTTCCGGCGCTTTTGTTTTATACACCTGGTCCCAATGTGTTTTCCTGGCTAACATCCTACAGTAATATATTTTTCAAAAAAAGTGTACCAAAAATTAGCTTACCGGTAATTGGATTTTTTAACCAGCAGCTTAATATCCTTAATCCAAATCTTCCGGCCGTCTGTTTCCAAAATGCCTTCTGTTTTGAATTCTTTTAACAGGCGGGTTACGTTTTCCAGCGCAATACCGGTCATACTGGCCAGGTCCATCCGGGAGATGTTTAGCGTAATGTCCTTTTCATCCATGCCATCGGTTTTATATTTTTCACGGAGCACGATCAGGGTAATGGCAAGCCGCTCGGGGGCTGTGCGTTGCGCAATTACCGAAATGCTGTTTGCCAGTACCGTAAATTCGTGGCTTAGGGCTTTCAGCAACCGCCGGTTAAAAGCGGGCGAGTTATGCAAAGCGTTTATAAAATCGTCCTGTGGTATAAAGCTGATCAAACTATTTTCAATGGCTGCGGCTGAGTCGGGGTACCTTTCTTCCGACAACACGGCATGGTAACCGATTAGTTCCCCGGGGCCGGCTACGTAAATAATTTGCTCTTTAAAAAGGCTATCGACCTTGTATTTTTTTACCTTTCCGCTCCTGATTAAAAAAATACCCGAAGGCACGGCGCCCTCCCTGAAAATTACATCGCCTTTCAAAAACTTCAATTCGCTTTGGTGCGCAACCAGGTCTGCGTAATCTTCTTTTGAAAGAACACTAAGCGTTGATTGTGTGGTGAAGTTCCACCGGTCGATTGGAAAAAGTCCGGACAGGCTCATGCAGTAAAGGTACGCATTTAAAAAACTGATAAATATCAGCTTCTGTGTTGATTTGTTACGGCAAATAGCTTTAATGCCGGTAGTAAATTTGCAGGTAATGAAAATTTATCCATTTTCTCATTTCCCGCCCGTGCCCAATGACGCGGACTATGGACTGGGTTTAAAACTAAAAAAGGTCCATTTCAACGCTTCATTATTCAGCAATGACGCTGCGTTTGACTGGATGTACCCTGAACATTTTCAATTGCTTTCGCTAAAACACTGGACACCGCTGGCTATTGCCCTTGAGGCTGCAAATTTTTTAGCGGAGCCTGGGGCCAGGATATTAGATATTGGCAGCGGCATTGGTAAATTTTGCCTGGCTGCGGGTTACCATTACCCTGAAAGCCATTTTTATGGGGTTGAGCAACGCCAGGGGTTGATTTACCAGGCGGAACAAGCAAAAGGATACACGCAACTTTCGAATGTGGATTTTATTTATGCTAACGTAACACAGGTCAATTTTAAAGAATTCGATCATTTTTATTTTTATAATTCCTTTTATGAGAACATCGACCCTTACAACCAGATAGATGACACAATAGAAACATCCGAAAGCCTCTATACCTACTACACCAACTATTTATTTAAGGCGCTTGACGAAAAGCCACCCGGCACCCGCCTCGTTACCTTTCACACTTTGGAGGAAGACATACCATCAAGCTATAAACTGGCGGATGTTTGCTGCAATACTTTGTTAAAAATGTGGATTAAAGCCTGATGAAATGGAAATGCTCCGTTTTTTATACCGTTCTTTTAAAAATTTCAAAACCCGCCGAAACAATAAAAATATGCTCAATGAACTCATCAATCCTGCCATTTTTCGTAAAGACGTAACTTTTGACGACCTGTACCCCGGGCATATCCAAAACATGTCGCAAATGCACTGGACGCCTGTTGATATCGCCAAAAAGGCAAGTAACTTTTTGGCCATTCCTGACGCCAGGGTTTTAGACATCGGCAGCGGCGTGGGCAAATTTTGCATTACCGCCGGCTTTTTTCACCCGGGAACCACTTTTTGCGGCATAGAACAGCGGGAAGAACTGTACACCTTCGCCGAAATAGCCAAATCAGAAATGGATTTGCCTAATGTAAGCTTCACGCACGGGAACCTGACAGAACTGGATTTTGATGACTATGACCACTTTTATTTTTATAACCCCTTTTATGAAAATATTGAACCTGAAAGCCGGATAGATCATTCGGTGGAAACCTCATTTGAGCTTTATTACCATTACAGCAGGTTTATTTACAACATGCTGGATGAAAAACCTGCGGAAACCAGGTTGGTTACTTTTCACGCGCCGGATAGCCAGGTGCCGCCAGCTTATCATTTGGTCAATAATTCGTATAGCAGAGTATTGAAAATGTGGATAAAGGATTAGCGGTTGATTTCGGGCCCTGTTATATGAATTATTATGGAAGACGTTAAAACATAGACGATGTTTAAACCAAAGCTGATAGATACTTTAAAAAATTATACCCGCGACCAATTTATTAAGGATGCAATTGCGGGGCTAATTGTAGGTGTTGTGGCCCTGCCCCTGGCTATTGCATTCGCCATAGCCTCGGGTGTTTCGCCCGAAAAGGGAATTTTTACCGCGATTATTGCAGGGTTGGTTATCTCCGTTTTGGGCGGCAGCCGGGTACAGATAGGCGGCCCAACCGGCGCTTTTATAGTGGTTGTTTACGGCATTGTACAGCAATTTGGCATTAACGGCCTCATCGTCGCCACCTTTATTGCAGGCGTGCTGCTTATAATCATGGGCCTGAGTAAATTGGGCAATGCCATTAAATATATTCCTTATCCGCTGATCATCGGCTTTACCACCGGCATTGCTGTTATTATTTTTTCGTCGGAGGTAAAGGACTTCCTGGGTTTAAAAATGGGTGCCGTACCGGCCGATTTTATCAGTAAATGGCTGGCTTACGGACAGCACTTATCATCTATCAATCTTTACGCGCTGGCCACCGGCGCCTTTACTTTGCTAGTTGTTTTGCTTTGGCCCAGGGTAACCCATAAGGTGCCGGGCTCATTAATAGCCATTATTATCACCACTTTTGTGGTTAGCTTTTTCCATCTTCCT
>JBDUDE010000760.1:0-4578 GCA_040003105.1 Mucilaginibacter sp.
TTAACTAATCTCTACTCACGCCTGTGGATCAACATCAGGGTCAGGTTCATAGTTTTTCTGCAATTCTGCCAACTTTTCTTTGCCGTAGGCAAATTTCGTTATCAGGTAAAATAATACCGGCACTATAAATATAGCTAATGACGTGGCTGTTAACATCCCGCCAAATACGGTCCATCCTATTGTTTGTCTTGCTTTTGCACCTGCGCCCGATGCAACCAACAACGGGCCTACACCTAATATAAATGCCATCGAGGTCATGATGATTGGCCTTAAACGCAACCGCACCGCTTCGAGGGTAGCTTTTTCAAGCTCTATCCCCCTGTCCACACGTTCTTTGGCAAATTCAACTATCAGGATGGCGTTTTTAGCAGCCAAACCTATTAGAGTGATTAATCCTATTTGCGCATAAATATTGTTATCAAGGCCGGGCTTGAGCCACAAAAACAAGATGGCACCAAAGGCCCCCAACGGCACTGCCAGCAATACTGAAAACGGTACCGACCAACTTTCATACAAAGCAGCCAGAAACAGGAACACGAAACCTATCGACAACATAAAGATGTAAACCGTTTTTGAACCGGATATAATTTCTTCGCGGCTTAGGCCTGCAAATTCATACCCGAACCCTTGCGGCAATGTTTCTGCAGCAACTTCCTGCAATGCTTTTATCGCATCGCCACTGCTATAGCCTGGCTTTGCGGTACCGTCAATTTCTGCCGACCGGAATAAGTTAAAGTGTGATATGAGGGGTGCATTTTCAATTATTTTATAACTGGTTAACGTACTTAACGGCACCATACCACCTGTCGAGTTGCGCACAAAATATTGCCCTATATTATCAATATTGGTACGGTAGTTTGTATCGGCCTGTGCTACCACGTGAAAATTACGGCCGTAAACGGTAAAGTCGTTCACAAACGCGCTGCCCATATAGGTTTGCAGGGCGGTGCTTATATCAGATATTGATACCCCCAGTTTTTTCGCCTTTTCCCTGTCGATAGTTAATTGGTAGGCCGGTGTGCGGGCTGTAAAAAACGAGAAAGCCCTGGCAATCTCGGGACGTTTATTTATGGCAGCCGTAAAGTTTTGCAGCACTTTTTCAAAATTTTTGATATCACCACCGGCCTGTTTCTCTTCCAAAATAAATGAAAATCCGGCCGATGTGCCTAAACCGGGAACTGCGGGGGGTGAAATAACCACTACGTTGGCCTCTTTAAAAGGCGCGAGTTTTTTCTGAATTTTCGCTATAACGGCTTCAACCTGCTGCGACTTATCTTTTCGCTGATCCCATGGCTTTAGCTGGCAAAATATAGTGGCACTATTTGATTTACTGGCAAAGCTTATTACGTTTAACCCGCCCAGGGCCGCATAGTGATAAACTTCGGGAATGCTGTCAAGCGCACTCATAACCTGGTGCAAAACATCAACCGTTCGTTTAGTTGATGAAGCCTCGGGCAAGTCGTAAGTTATATAAACACGTCCTTCATCCTCGGTAGGCAAAAAGCCGGTTGGCTTTCCTTTAAAAAGAAGTATGGTGCCAACCACTATACATACAAGTATAATAACAATAACTGCGGGGTTTTTTATCCCCCGGTGCACGCCGTTACGGTATTTACCGGTAACACGGGTAAACCAATTATTAAACCAAAAAAAGAATTTATTCAACCCTCTCGATTTATCATCAATTTTGTGCGGGCGTAGTATCAGCGTACACAATGCCGGGGTTAATGATAAAGCCACAAAGGCTGAAATCAATACCGATATGGCGATGGTGATGGCAAACTGCTGGTAAAGCCTGCCCACAATTCCGGGTATAAAACCAACCGGCACAAACACTGCGGCCAAAATAAGTGCAATGGCAATAACCGGTGCCGAAATGTCTTTCATGGCATGCACCGTAGCCTCTTTAGGCGACATCCCCTTCTCGTCCATATAATGCTGAACGGCCTCGACCACCACAATGGCATCATCCACAACAATACCTATGGCCAGCACAAAACCGAATAGCGTAAGCGTGTTTATGGTAAAATGCAGTGGTATAAAAAATATAAACGTACCAATAATTGATACCGGGATAGCCAATATCGGGATAAGCGTAGTTCGCCAGCTTTGCAGAAACAAAAACACCACCAAAATAACCAGGACCAAGGCGATTACCAGCGTTTCAATTACTTCTTTTACGGATACCTTTACAACAGTAATTGATTCAAACGGTACTACATAATCAACATCGGTTGGGAAGCTTTTTTTAAGCTGTTCCATTGTGGCGTAAACGTTGTCGGCAGTCTCGATAGCGTTGCTGTTTGGTGCCTGATAAACCAGCAGGTATGATGCGCGCTTGTTATCAACAAACGAATTACCGGCGTAATTAAATTTACCCAGCTCAACACGTGCCACATCTTTTAAATGAACAACTGCCCCATTGCCCGGCTGCGTGCGCACTATTATATTTCCAAATTCTTCGGGAGTGGCTAAACGGCCTTTAACAATTATAGTATACTCAAAAGCCTGCACCTGTTCCTGCGGGGTCGTGCCTACCGAGCCCGCCGCTACCTGGGCGTTCTGCTCCTGCAGGGCACTGGTAACATCGTTAGCTGTCATCCCCAGCGCAGCAAGCTTATCAGGCTTAAGCCAGATACGCATACTAAAATCATCGGCACGGCTAATTACATCGCCCACCCCTTTTGAACGCAGCAGGGCATCGCGCACAAAAACGTTGGTGTAGTTATCTAAAAAGGTAACGTCATGTGTGCCTTTTGGGGCGTATATAGCGACCAGCATTAATATACTGGGGTTACGCTTGCGGGTAATTAAACCCAAACGCTGTACTTCCTGCGGTAAAGTTGGGGTTGCAATGCCCACGCGGTTCTGCACATCAAGCGCCGCTATATTGATATCGGTGCCCACTTCAAAATTCACCGTCATGCTCATTTGCCCGTTGCTGGTACTGTTACTTTGCAGGTAGGTCATACCCGGGGTACCGTTTACCTGCACCTCAACTGGGGTGGCAACCGTTTGTTCAACCGTGAGCGCATCTGCGCCGATATAGGTACCCGTAATACTAACCGTAGGCGGTGCAATTTCGGGATACTGCCCTACCGCAAGGTTGGCAATACATATTACACCAACTATAACTATCACCAACGAAATAACGATAGCTGTAACAGGTCGTTTTATAAAAGTATCTGCAATCATTCTTTATCTTTTTAGAGAAACAGGAATCGAATAATCCTAAAACAAGCAATCAAATTTATCTAGCCGCGCCGCCTTTTGCAGGTGCCGCCGGTGGCGGACCAAGCGTAATTTTACCACCATCGCGCAGACGCTGAAAGCCATCGGTTATTACTTTATCACCTTGTTTAAGTCCGTCCATAACAACAACGTTAAGACCTATACGAGGGCCAAGCTTTACTTTTATTTGTTTAGCTATGGTATCCTGCGCGGTAAATACAAAAAACTCGCCCATTTGCTCGGTTATCGCTTTAAACGGAATCTGCAGCCTGTTGCCCGATTGTCCATTTAAAACCTTTAATACGCAGCTCATGCCATCTTTCAGCACATCGTTATTGTTCGAAAATTCAATCCTTACTTTAATAGTACCTGTCTGTGCGTTTACACCACGGTCAATTGCCCGCACTTTGCCGGCCTGTTTATAGGTGGTGCCATCACTCAATTGCAACTTAAAGGTTGAATCGGTGTTATGTTTTTGAAGGTCGTAAAAACGATTGATATCCTGCTCGTTAATTACTACATCAACACCGATTGGGTGCTCACTTGATATGGTATTTAATAATGTACTGCCCGGCGAAACCTGTGTACCAAGCTTTACCTGCGAAATGCCTATGCGGCCTGTAAAAGGAGCAGAAATAGTCGCATAAGAAAGATCGGTTTTTGCTGACGCTACAGCAGCTTTGGCTACTGCTACCTGGCTTTTACTGGTTTCAAACGCTGCTTCGGCCTGGTCAACTGTTTGACGTGCCACCGCATCATTTTTAAGCAGCATATTATACCTGTCGATATCCTTTTGGGCCTTGGTCAAATTTGCCTCCGCGCTTGACAGGTTTGCCTGGGTTTGTGCATAAACGTCAAGAAATTTGCGCCTGTCTATTTCGTACAAGGGTTTGCCTTTGGTAACTATTTCGCCTTCCTTAAAAAATATCCCGGTTATAAAGCCCGTAACCTGGCTCCGCAATTCAACTGTATTTAAGGCGATAACGTTTCCCTGGTATTGGTCGTAATACACAGCTTCGGCAGTTTTTACATCGGCAACGTAAACCGGGGTCGGCGGCAGCGGCGCGTTGGCTGCATTTTTATTTTTGCATGCCGACCACATTAAAATACAAACAGTTCCGGCTAAAAGTATATCTCTTGTTTTCATATTCAATTTTGTTGTACAGAAAGGGTGCCCAATGCTTTCTGAAGATCTATTTTGCTTGATAATAACTGGAACAATGCATTATAATAATTCAACTCGGCGGTTCGCAGGTCTGATTGTGCAACAATTACATCAAGGTAAGTTTTAATCCCCTCACGATATTGAAGGCTGACAATTTTGTAAACATCCTTGGCAAGGTCTAC
>JBDUDE010000701.1:0-4577 GCA_040003105.1 Mucilaginibacter sp.
TGGTATCCCTGCTGGCACAATCAACCCTTAACCGCAAGGAAATTGACCTGAACCTGGCTAAACAAATGTTGAAAAACTTTGTGAAGAACTCGTCCAAAGAAATTTCGATGGAGTATATCCAAAACCTGGTTTGCGAGTATTTCGAGGTGCCCATAGAAATGGTAAAATCGCAGACCCGCAAACGCGAAATTGTGCAGGCCCGCCAGATATCAATGTACTTAGCCAAGGCGCACACCAAAAGCTCACTCAAATCAATAGGCCACTTCTTTGGCGGCCGCGACCACTCAACGGTTATCTACGCCTGCCAAACGGTTGAAGATTTGATTGATACCGATAAGAAATTCAAAGGCTATGTAGCCGATATTCAGAAGAAACTTAAAATGTCCTAACTGATCTTATAATAATGATTTGGAGCCTTGCATGTTTGTGCGGGGCTTTTTTGTACATTAGTATTTCCACCAGGCCGTAAACAATGAACATTAAATTTTTGGCAAACCTTGCTGCTTTTTTTACCGGGTGTAATTGGCAATATAATACTTAGCCTCCCTCATTCGGATTTAACTGCATATCAAACCCATTTTGCGATATCCAATTTTCTAACCACATTAAATGTGACTATTGTAGTTATCTATCAAGCTTATTTGGTGATATCTTTTAATAAAGTTTCAGGTGTTGACTCCGGCTTTCTTAAATGGAATACTTGGATTCCGGTAATATTTACATCAATATATTTATTGTACGTTATTTGGGGGACGTTCGTAAAGCCAGTTTATCACAATCCTCACTACAATGCGGGTCCGCTTCGTAAATCCCAGCTTCATGGCAGTGCATTAATAATTTTATTATTTCTTTTACATGCCTTTATCACTTTCTATTTTATAAATAATCAATTTGTTTCAAGGAAGATTAAATTGATAACCGATGAAGTGAAACAAGAAAAACTCAAAGTAGGTTTTCTAATAGCCCTGAAAAGACTGACAAAAATTTCAATTTGGGTGATTGGGGGCCTTATTTTAATGGGATTGGTTATGGATATGATTAATTTTAGTTAGGTTCATTGATTAGGTCATTCATTGTAACTTAAGCAAGCTAATATCTGCGATTCATTTAACTGCGGAAAATCGCTCCTAATTTCATTGTGGCTCATGCCCGATGCCAGCCATTGTAAAACATCGTAAACGGTTATCCTGGTGCTTTTATTACCGGCTTGCCGAACCTTATTTCAGGATCAACTTCAATGTAATCTTTATAATTAATTTGCGCCATATACAAATTCACTTAATTTGTGTCAAATAATCAGCCATGAAAAAATTACTATTTGTGCAGTTAATGCTTCTTGTTTCTGCATTTACCTATGCCCAACAAAAACAATTCATCAACCCCGACTCACTGCCACCATTATCCAAAAACTACACCCAGTCCATAAAAGTAACCGGAGGCAATACCATTTACATAGCCGGCCAGGCTTCGGTTAATGGTAAAAAAGAGATAATTGGTAAAGGCGATTTTAAAACGCAGGTGGCAACAACCCTCGCAAATTTGCGCACAGTGTTAAGCGCATCGAAAGCCACACCCGCCGATTTGGTAAAAATCAATATTTATATTGTAGATTTAAGTGCCGATAAGTTATTGGTACTGCGGGATGAATTAAAAAACTTTGTGAGCGACAACCCGCCGGTGTCGACGCTTATTGGCGTGCAGGCGCTGTTTAACAAAGATGCCATGATTGAAATTGACGGCGTAGCAACAACTAAATAAACCCACGGATATGAAAAGAATATTATTACTAATCGTTGTAACTGTTATTTCAGGCACAGCCTTCGCCCAACAGTCGGCTACCGATGGTGTTAAACAATCAATCAATACCATGTTTGATGCCATGCGCAAAGGCGACAGCACCCTGTTAAAATCAGTTTTCGCAAAAGAAATGGTGCTGCAAAGCGTATCAACCAACAAAGAAGGCAAAGCGGTAATCTCAACCGATAGCGCCAATGATTTTGCAAAAGCCATAGGCACCCCCCACACCGCCGTATACGATGAGCGCATTACCTTTAACGATATAAAAATAGATGGCGACCTGGCCAGCGTATGGGCGCCATACAAATTTTACCTGGGTGATAAATTCAGTCATTGCGGCGTAGATGTTTTCTCGCTGATGAAAACTGCCACCGGCTGGAAGATAATTTATATTGTGGATACCCGGCGCAAGGATAATTGCATTGAATAGCGTGACCTGTTACCCACTTAAATCAAATCCTTCAAATGCTTGTAGTTAGCTTTAACAGTATCTAACACTTCGTCCATACGGCCGTTAAGGATAAGCTTGGTCATAGATAATGCCATGCCCTTTACCTGTTCAAATTCAACTTTTGGCGGCATAGCGAGGGCATTGGGGTCGGTCATGATATTTACCAGTGCTGGTCCTTTGTACATAAATGCTTCCTGTAGGGCTTGCTTTACCGCTTCCGGGTCGGTCACCGTAAAGCCCTTTATGCCCATGGCCTGGGCCACCATCGCAAAGTCGGGGTTAAACATATCCGTTTGCCAGTCGGGCAGGCCGGCGACCTCCATTTCCAGCTTAACCATGCCCAGCGAGCGGTTGTTAAAAACGATAATTTTTATAGGTAATTTATATTGGGTAATAGTGGCTAAGTCGCCTAAAAGCATGGACAGGCCGCCATCGCCGCAAAGTGCAATAACCTGCCTGCCGGGGCAAGCCAGGGCCGCGCCAATAGCCTGCGGCATTGCATTGGCCATTGAGCCATGATTAAACGAGCCCAGCATTTTGCGCTTTCCGGTGGCGTTAATATATCGCGAACCCCACACGCATGACATCCCTGTATCCACGGTAAAAATAGCATCAGACTTTGCGAGGCCATCTATCAGGCTTGCCACAAATTCGGGATGTATCAAATCTTTCTTGCCTGCATCGTCAACATAAGTTTGCATCTTTTGCTTTACTTCGGCATACAGCTTTAGCTGCGCTTTTAAAAAGCTGCTGTCTTTTTTTTGTTTGATTAAGGGCAGCAAAGCCGTCAATGTATCTTTTACCGAGCCATGTAAGCCAACTTCGACCTTTGCCCTGCGGCCAATGCGTTCGGGCTTAATATCTACCTGCACAATCTGGCAGTCCGTTGGCATAAACATGGTGTAGGGGAAATCGGTGCCCAGCAAAATAAGCAGGTCGCTCTCGTGCATGCTGTGGAAAGCCGCAGGTAAGCCAAGTAATCCGGTCATCCCAATTTCGTTCGGGTTATCATACTGGATATCCATTTTAGCCCTGAACGAATAAGCAACGGTGGCATTTATTTTTTTAGCCAACTCTACAACTTCATCGTGCGCACCGGCGGCGCCTATCCCGCAAAAAATGGTGATTTTATTGTATTTGGCAATTATCCCGGCTAGCTGATGCAGGTCATCTACTGATGGGATGACTACCGCTGTTGAGTTAAAGACCTGTGTAGCAGTGGTGATTTCGTCGGCATCCTGCATCGTTAAATCGCCGGGTAAGCCCAGCACGGCAACGCCTTTTTGGTGAATTGCCGCTTGCATTGCGGCCTGCAGCATGCGCGGAAATTGTTTGGGTGTTGTAGCAATTTGGTTGTACTTGCTGCAGTCGTCAAAAAGCTTAATGGTATTTGTCTCCTGGAAAGCTTCGGTACCATACTCAGAGCTGGCCACGGTTGATGCAATGGCAATTACTGGCGCGCCGGAGCGGTTGGCATCATAAAGCCCGTTTATTAAATGTACATGGCCGGGGCCGCTGCTGCCCGCACAACAGGCGAGGCCGTTTAGCTGCGCTTCGGCGCCGGCGGCATAAGCCCCGGCTTCTTCGTGGCGTACATGTATCCACTCAATGCTTCCTTCGCGCCTTACGGCATCATTTACATGGTTCAGGCTGTCGCCGGTAACGGCGTATATCCGTTTTATCCCTGCATTTACCAGCATCTCAACCAATTGGTCGGCCACACTCTTTGCCATAATCTTCAAATTTTCTATAATCACTAACCAAATAAGGCGGACGGGGTTTTAAAAATAGTAAATTGCTTTAAAAATTCAATTATGGGAAGAATAGTAATAGTGGCCTACAAACCTAAAACCGGCAAAGCCGAGGCATTAAAAGAGCTAACCAAAATCCACGTGCAGCGCCTGTTGAAGGAGGGTTTGGTAACTACGCGCGAGCCGGTAATAATGGAGGCTGCAGACGGCACTATTGTTGAAGTTTTTGAGTGGCTGAGCGACGAGGCTATTGCCACTGCGCATCAAAACCCCGAAGTACTAAAAATGTGGAAAGAGTATTTTGAGTTGTGTGATATTGCGCCATTAAATACATTAACCGAAACCGGAGACATGTTTGCAACATTTAACCCGGTAGATTAATTTGCGGATGCAATATAACTGGCGTGCGCGAATAATGGGCTCAGGGGAATGGTAGTAAATCAAAAACCACTACCTTCGCCCGGTAATGGCGTTGCTCGATATTTTATACCATGATGATGATTTGGTGGCGATAAATAAGCCACACGGCCTGCTGGTGCATCGTTCGTCAATTGCTAACGATGCCACCGAGTTTGCCC
>JBDUDE010000557.1:0-4566 GCA_040003105.1 Mucilaginibacter sp.
TTGCTGATAACAAACTGGAAATTGGCGACCTGGTGATTGACCGCGAAGCTTACCTGGTTTTTCAAAGAGGGAACAAGGTGGTTTTGGCCAAAAAAGAGTTTGAATTGTTATACCTGCTGGCCTCAAAACCAGGCAAAGTTTATACCCGCGAGGTTATCCTTAAAAACATCTGGGAAGATTCGGTAGTGGTTACCAACCGGACAATTGACGTGCACATCCGCAAACTGCGCGAAAAATTAGGCGACGACTGCGTGTCGACCGTAAAAGGCGTTGGCTATAAGTTTGAAGCCAGGTAATTACCATATCTATAAAACCAAACAGGCCTGCAAATTTGCCGACCTGTTTGGTTTTACCCTGTTGCGCTTAGTGTGCTAATGCTGCTTTCTTTTTTGTTGCAGTTGTTTTAGCTTTCGTAGCTTTTGCAGCAACTGCTTTTTTAGCAGTGGCTGTTTCAGTTTTTGCTTTGGCCGTAACTGCTTTAATTTTAGTGTCGGCCTTCGCCTTTACTTCGGCAACGGCTTTTTTAGCTTTTACCGTTTCATCTTTAGCTTTGGCAGTAGCTGCTTTAACTTTTTTATCGGTAGTAGCTTTTACCTTGGCTACGGTCGCTTTAGCCTGTGTAGTCGCCTCGGCGGCTTTGTTGGCAATGGTACGTTTTGCGGTTTCAACCTTGCGTTTCACAGGTGTTTTCTTGGCGCTTACGGCTTTTTTAACATCGTCAAACTTGTCTTCGGCTGCATCTTTTATATCCTCGGCTTTTTCTTTGGTTCCATCCCAAAACTCTTCAATGGTTTCTTTTACCCGCTCGAAAAATCCCTTTTCTTCAGGTCCGGTTGAATTTGTGCTCATGTTGTTTTTTATAGTTAGATGTGTTTTAATGAGCTTAAACAAATACTATTCCAAGGTTTTTAACAGCGCGTTTGCGCAAGAGATTTGTGTGTAAAATTCCAATTCTCACGCTGTTTGTATATTATTATAGTCACAGTTTATATTAATAACCGTATTTTTGCCGGTTGTTAATATAATATGAAGATTCCAAAATTTGCCGACCTGATATTATTTGAGGATGATGATATAATTGTGGTTAATAAGCCGCCGTTTGTCAGTTCGCTTGATGAGCGCGAGGGCGGAGATGTAAATATGCTGCGCTTAGCCAAACAATATTCGGAAGACGCCCAGATATGCCACCGGCTGGACAAAGAAACCTCAGGCGCGCTGATTATAGCCAAAAACCCCGAAGCGTACCGTACGGTATCTATGCAATTTGAGAAACGGAAGGTAAAAAAAGTTTATCATGCTATTATTGATGGTACGCACGTATTTGAGAGCTTATTGATCGACCTGCCGATTTTAAACGTGGGCAAAGGCAACGTCACCATTAGCAGGCAGGAAGGCAAACGTGCCGAAACCTGGTTTCAATCGCTAAAATACTTTAAGCATTACACATTGGTGGAGTGCCGCCCGGTTACCGGCCGCATGCACCAGATACGTATACACCTGGCCACCCAACGCGCGTCGATAGCCGGCGATGAAATGTACAAGGGGCAGCCGGTGTTCCTGTCAAAAATAAAACGCAAATACCATCTTGGAAAAGACCAGGAGGAACAACCCATTATGAAACGCTTCGCCCTGCACGCCTACGAGGTTACTTTTAAATTGGTTGATGGAAAAGATATAACCATACATGCACCATATCCCAAGGATTTTGAAACCCTGTTGAAGCTGCTGGAGAAGTTTGATTTGTAGTTAACGAGGTGAATAGTTAACGAAAAATTTTCCGCAATTGGTGTGTTGTAACCAATTGTGTTTGGAAAATTTGCAAACCACTGGGTTTGGTTCCGTGCGTTCGTAGAAAACGATTAGTAATTGATTCAATTGTAATCCTAATGCAAATAATGCAGTAGGGTGTTTGCCTTTTGTCATCTTTGTTAACGCTGTTATACTAAATGTTTAAACATGTATATTTTTGTTTGGTAATAAAACTAAATGAATGTATAAGCTAAAAATAATATCATCAACCATACGACCCGGGCGTAAAGGACCAATTGTTGGTAAATGGATTACCGAACTTGCAAAAGCTCACGGTGATTTTGAAGTAGAGTTCCTTGACCTTGGCGAAATAAACCTGCCGCTAATGAATGAAGCGGTGCATCCCATTATGCGCCAATACGAGCACGAGCATACCAAGCAATGGAGCGCAAAAATTGAAGAAGCCGATGCCTTTATTTTTGTAACAGCGGAATATGATTACAGCTATCCCGCATCACTGAAAAATGCGCTGGAATACCTGGTGCACGAATGGGCCTACAAGCCTGCTGGTATAGTTAGCTATAGCGCAGGCGCATTCGCGGGCGTACGGGCTGTAATGAGTTTAAAATTAGATTTGCTTTCGTTAAAAGCCATCTCGCTTTTTGAAATGGTGAACATCCCATTGGTTCACCAGTACATCAACGATGAAAACCAATTGGTGCCCGATGAAAGAACAATAACTGCATCAAACCTTATGCTTAATCAGCTAACCCGCTGGACAAAGGGGTTGAAGGCGATTAAGGACGATAGATAGGTTGATAGTTGATGGTTCATCGTTCATAGTCTGAGGCAAAGCGGCTAACCGCAGCTACCATGAACTATGAACTATCAACCATGAACCAAACGATTACTTCTCCAGCTCAAAACCCCAATCTCGTCCTTTATCAATCGCTGGTACGCCTTTATCCATCCAGGCAGGCATCGGGGCGCCTTTTAAAAAGTGGTCGAAGAATTGTTGTTCGCGGATGGAGATATCTTTTCGGTTTTGGCGTTGAACAAGGTTGTGTGCCTCGCCATTGTATTGCAGCAGCCAAACGGGTTTTCCAAGCCTGCGCAAGGCGGTAAACATTTCTATCCCCTGGTACCACGGCACGGCGCCATCGGCATCGTTGGACATTATCATTACCGGGGTTTTTACCTTAGGCAGCTGAAATAAAGGCGAGTTTTCAATATAAAGCTCCGGCTTTTCCCATAAGGTGGCACCAATCCGGCTTTGTGTTTTTTCGTACTGAAATTGGCGGTTTACGCCACTTTCCCAACGGATTCCGCCATACGCTGACGTCATGTTTGCAACCGGCGCGCCGGCCCAGGCGGCTGCGTACAAGTTTGTTTGGGTGATCAAATAGGCTACCTGGTACCCGCCCCAGCTTTGGCCCTGTATGCCAATATGGTCGCCATCAACCCACGGATTTTTTTTCAAAGCCTCAACTCCCGAATTTACAAACTCGACAGCCGATGCCCCCGGATGGCCGGTTTGATAGCTGATATCGGGTGCAAATACCAAATATCCATTGCTCACAAAAAACGAAATCGGCAATCTCGATGGCGTAGGAGCGGGGGGAAGATAGTTGAATAATCCATCCGACAACTTTTCATAAAAATAAGCTATCATAGGGTACTTTTTTGTCGGATCGAAATTTTCGGGCTTATATAATATGCCTTTCGAATGAAAACCCTTTGATGTGGTCCATTCCACCAACTCGGCAGTGCCCCAATTATACTCGGCCTGCTGCGGATTAATTGCACTTAAACGTGTTTCTTTCTTCAGGTCAGTCGAAATGTACAAGTCGGGAGATTGCCGGTAGCTGTATTTGGAATAGATAAAATCACCGGTGTTTTTTGCTTTTTGCAGGTTGCTGTAGCCGTTGGGTGCTATTACAACTTTTTCCGGCGCGTTAATACCACCCAGCTCTTTTTTATAATAACCCCACTGCTTGTTGGTTTCATCCTGTGCAATCAACCAAAGCATGGTCTTCGACGGGATGAACTTCTGCTCCGGGTCGGTGTTGTTGTAGCGGAAGATGATTTTGTTTTTTCGGCCCAGTCCGTTTGTCAAACTTATGGCGGTGCCGGTTTCGGGATTAATGCTCCAGATGTCGTAACGGTCGTAAATCAATACATTTTTATCGTGTTGTTCCCAAGCTGATAACCCGTAGGGCGAAGGGTCGTCCGGAACGTCATTTTCCTCTTCGCCCATTTTAACGCCTGTGGCGGTCGTTAAGTTCGTTTTTTTGCCGGTAGCTGTCGAATAGCTGTGCCAATTTTGATCCTTATTGTCAAACCAGATAACGTATTTTCCATCAGGTGAAATGCTGTAACGTGCCTTCATCCTGTCGTTAATGCGTACCCGGCCGCCGGTGCGTGTATTGATGAGGTAGGCTTCCTGGCCCGAGCCGCCTTCCCACTGGCTTTGCACGCGCGCGCCGGTATCGGTAAGGCCTAAAACAAAGCCAGCGTCGTTATTATCAGGCACCAAAATATCCCGCATGTTTAAATCGCCAAGCATTACGGTTTCTTTATCACCCGCATTCGGACGTATGATCGCAGTATAGCTGCGCCGCAACTCACGCTGCAGGTTTTTTAGTTGCTGGGGCTGCAGATAGTCGTCTTTATAATTCCATATATCCAGCTTGGCTACTTCAAAATCAACTATAGTGGTGTCTACTGGTTTTGGTATTGGCGCTAAACCAAAATAAAGCCCATTGCCGCTTTTGCTGAAAAATACCTTGCCATCACCACTCGCGGCCCAATTTTCGG
>JBDUDE010000716.1:0-4562 GCA_040003105.1 Mucilaginibacter sp.
CTTACCCTTATAACGACCCTGCCTACATGGCCAAATGGGCGCTTGATGTAAAAGCGGAATTCCCGAAGATGACCATATTTGGCGAGGTGCTTACACCGCTGCCTTATACCCAGGCCTATTTTACACAGGGCAATACCATTAACCGTGGCTTTGATACCCACTTACCCGCAATAACCGACGGTGCCGTTAAAGATGCTATTTACGAAGCATTGAACGGGCACGATGGCTGGGATAACGGCGTTACCCATTTGTACACCACTATTGCCCAGGATTTTATGTACCAGGACGTAACCCGCAACACCATATTTTTGGATAACCACGATATGAGTCGCGCATTATCAATGGTGGGTGAGGATATCAATAAATATAAATCGGCAATGGCTATGCTGATGACGCTGCGCGGGGTGCCGCAAATGTACTACGGCGACGAGATCCTGATGAAAAACTACTCGAACCCGGACGGCCTGGTGCGCGAAGATTTTCCCGGCGGATGGGATGGTGATAAAAAGAACAAGTTTACAGCCGACGGCCGCAACGACAAGGAAAACGATGCCTTTAACTACGTACGCAAACTGGCAAACTACCGTAAAAACAATCCTGTTTTACACAACGGTAAAATGATGCAGTATCTACCCGAACATGGCATATATGTATATTTCAGGTATGATGCCAAAAAAACGATAATGGTGCTTTATAACAGTAACGATAAGGAAGAAACCACCCCGACCGCCCGTTACGACGAACGGATAAAAGGCATAAAAACAGCCACCAATATTATCACTGGTGAAAGCCTCGATTTGTCGAAATTGACAGTAGGGCCGAAATCGACTTTGGTTTTGGAGTTGGGGGATAAATAAGGTACAACTACGTACGATAAAATAACGCCTAAGTAATTTAGGATTTAATAATTAAAAAGTGTTCTTTTAACAATTATTTATGGATTTGATAAAAGTAGATGCCGCAGCCAATTGCGTAATTTGCTTAACCTTAATTAATTAAATTTGCCAACCAAGAAGATGAGTACCATTAAAGCCTGCATATTCGACCTCGATGGTGTGATAGTTGATACGGCAGTTTATCACTATAAAGCCTGGAAACGCCTGGCCGACCGGCTCGGCCTTAAATTTACCGAACACGACAACGAACTGCTGAAAGGCGTTAGCCGCGTACGCTCGCTGGAGATAATACTGGAACTGAACGGCGTAACCAAAACTGTAGCAGAACAAACCGAACTAGCAACCCAAAAAAATAACTGGTATGTCGACATGATAAACCAAATGACGCCCGCCGAAATATTGCCGCGTGCCAAAGAATTTTTAGAAGCTTGCCGCGCTGCCGGGATAAAAACGGCGCTGGGCTCGGCCAGTAAAAATTCATCAACCATATTGGCCAAAATAAACATGGCGCATTTGTTTGATGCCATTGTTGATGGCAATCACGTAAGTAAAGCCAAACCTGATCCTGAAGTATTTTTAAAAGGGGCCGAGGCACTTGGGGTAAGCCCCGCTGAATGTGTGGTGTTTGAGGATGCCATTGCCGGGGTTGAAGCAGCTATAAATGGCGGGATGAAAGTAGTGGGCATTGGTGAGCCGGCGGTGCTGAATAAAGCTAATATAGTGGTGAGCGGGCTGGATAAGATGAGTTTGGAGAAACTTAGCGAATTGTAAAAAACTTTTTCACTGCGAGCGGGGAACAAGCACGGCAACCTCGGCGCGATACAGGGCGAATAAGCAAGGCGACGAGATTGCTTCGTTCCTTATAATGACGTGTTTATAAGTTACTGATTATCAGTATACTTTTTTTAACGTCATTGCTATTTTTTTCAGGGTTTACCCCTGATGGAGACTCGCAATGACAAAAGGTTAATGACAAATAAGATTTTGACTGAATACACAATTATAATAAAGAATGAAGGACTACATTGCAGTTGATGAGTGGAAGATTATAGAAGAAGGTTTTAACCCGCATCATAATAAAATATCCGAGAGTATCTTTAGCCTGGGCAATGGCCGGATGGGCCAGCGGGCAAACTTTGAGGAAGCATACAGCGGCGAAACGCTACAAGGCAATTATGTTGCCGGCGTTTACTACCCTGACAAAACCCGCGTGGGCTGGTGGAAAAACGGCTACCCCGAATACTTTGCCAAAGTGCTCAACGCTGCTAACTGGATAGGTATTGACATTAACATTGACGGCGAACAACTGGATTTGGATAAATGCGAGGTGCTGCAATTTCGTCGCGAACTGAACATGCACGCGGGCTATTTAAAAAGAAATTTCACAGCAAAAACCGGCAGTGGCAAAATTGTTGCTGTTGAAGCCATCCGCTTTTGCAGCATGGCCGATGATGAGGCCGGGGCGATAAAATATACCATCACCCCACAAAACTTTACGGGCCATTTAACCATTACCCCTTTTATTGATGGCGATGTTGTTAATAAAGACTCTAACTACGACGAGAAGTTTTGGGACGAGGTGAAAAAAGAAAGCTGGAACGATGGTGGCTTTATACAATTGCGTACCAAAAAAACAGGTTTCGAGGTAGCTACGGGTATGCTTATAAGGGTATTCCAGGGCGATGAAGCTGTTAAATTAAACACCCAGGCCGTAACCAGAGGAAAATATATTGCTGCAAAGTTTAAGTTGCCGGCAACCGAAGGGCAAAGCATCAGTATTATAAAATACGCTGCAAACCTGTCATCACAAAATTATGCGGCAGCTGATTTGGCTGCAAGTCTGAAGGACACGCTATCGCGCGTCAGCAACAAAGGCTTTGATATCATGTTGGTTGAACAAGCGGAAGCCTGGGCCGAAAAATGGAAAATGAACGATATAATTATAGAAGGCGATGCATCTGCACAGCAGGCCATCCGCTTCAATATTTTCCAGCTTAACCAAACTTATACGGGCGAGGATGACCGCCTGAATATCGGCCCTAAAGGCTTTACCGGCGAAAAATACGGTGGCTCCACCTATTGGGATACCGAGGCGTATTGCGTACCTTTTTACCTGTCGACGGCAGACCAAAAGGTAACCAAAAACCTGCTGCTATATCGTTACAAACAATTGGGCAAAGCTATCGACAATGCAAAACTGCTTGGCTTTACTAACGGCGCTGCACTATATCCAATGGTTACCATGGACGGTACAGAATGTCATAATGAATGGGAAATAACATTTGAAGAAATACACCGCAATGGTGCTATTGCTTACGCGATATTTAACTACATACGCTATACTGCCGATGAAGCCTATTTGGCTGATTACGGTTTGGAAGTGCTGATAGCAATTGCAAGGTTTTGGTCGCAAAGGGTTAACTGGTCGGGCGAACGGCAACAATACGTAATGCTGGGCGTGACAGGGCCAAACGAATACGAAAACAACGTAAACAACAACTGGTATACCAGCACGCTAGCCACCTGGTGCATGAAATATACTGTGGAGGTTGCCGAAAAAGTTAAGGCGACCGAACCTGGAAAATATACCGCCCTGGTGGGCAAAATTAGCTTTAATGAAGTAGAAGAAACCGCCCGTTTTGCAGACATCATTGCCAAAATGTATTATCCTTACGACGAAAAGCAGCAGGTATTTTTGCAGCAGGATGGCTATTTGGATAAAGAGCAGATACTGGTTAAAGACCTACCAGCAGTTGACCGCCCCATCAACCAAAAATGGAGCTGGGACCGGATATTGCGCTCGTGCTATATTAAACAAGCCGATGTTTTGCAGGGCATTTACTTTTTTGAGGGCGATTACGACCTGGAAACCATCCGCCGTAATTTCGACTTTTACGAGCCGCGTACCGTGCATGAATCATCGTTGTCGCCTTGCGTGCATGCAATATTAGCAGCAAAATTAGGCGATGAAGCGCGTGCCTACGAGTTTTACCTGCGCACCGCCCGCCTGGATTTAGACGATTACAACAACGATACCGAAGACGGCTGCCACATTACATCGATGGCAGGCACCTGGATGGCCGTGGTTGAAGGTTTTGGCGGTATGCGCGTGAAGGGCGGCAAACTGTCGTTCCAGCCGTTTTTGCCGGGCAAATGGAAATCGTTCTCGTTTCATATCGGTTTCCGCGGCGCGGTGCTGAATGTTAAAGTGAGCAAGGAGGGCGTGCAGATAAAAAACCTTTCGGGTAACCCGACTACCGTGTTAATTCACGATAAAGAGCAGGTGGTAAAGGCAAACGACGAATTATTGGTTGAAGCATAAATGATAAACTTTATGCTGAATGCTAAACCCGCAAATTTTGTAGCTGTAATTTTGGTATTATTGATGCCATTAAGCACAATTTCGCAGGTAAAGCGTGCGGCGCAAACAAAAAAAATGAAACAACCGTCGACCAATAATAAGCTGATAATCTACCAAATGCTGCCCCGCCTGTTCGGCAACACTAAAACAGTGAACAAGCCCAACAGCTCGATTGAAGATAACGGCGTCGGCAAGCTGAATGATATTAATGACAAGGCCCTGCAGGAAATAAAAAAGATGGGTTTTACCCATGTTTGGTTTACCGGTGTTATCGAGCATGCCACCATGACGGATTATTCCGCATT
>JBDUDE010000907.1:0-4561 GCA_040003105.1 Mucilaginibacter sp.
TAACAACACCCTGGCTGGTTATCTCGCGTATATTTCCGCTGTCCCATTCTGATATATAAATATTTCCGCTACCATCAACAGCAATTCCCAGCGGGGTAGCAATCTTTGCGGTAGCCACAGGGCCGTCAATTTCACCCGGTCCATTTTGGCCCACGATGGTTGTAACCAGTCCCGACGGCGTTATTTTCCTTACCGCATCAGCATACGTGTCGGTTACATAAATATTATCGTCACCATCAATGGCAATATTGGCAGGCCCCTTAAAGCTGGCAGCAGTACCCTGCCCATCTACATCTTGCCACACCCCGCTGCCTGCAAAAGTAGTT
Source organism: Mucilaginibacter sp. (assembly GCA_040003105.1). Classification (GTDB taxonomy): domain Bacteria; phylum Bacteroidota; class Bacteroidia; order Sphingobacteriales; family Sphingobacteriaceae; genus Mucilaginibacter. The sequence continues at coordinate 327 of JBDUDE010000907.1, forward strand.
ACCTGGCCGGATGGGGTTATTTTCCTTATTAACGAGTTGTCCCTGTCGGCCACAAACACGTTTCCTTTCGAGTCTGTCGCAACATCGGTGGGGAAACTAAAGCTTGCGTCCGTCCCAATATTATCGGTATTTCCCATCGACCCATTGCCTGCGAATACCATGGCCTTACCGAATGCTGTTTGTGGTACCGCCCCCCCTGTGTTGTGGGGAGTTAACGGCGGTATAGGTGTTCCGGGAGGATAAACTTTGGGGCTATCGTAACTAATTTTTGGAGGAAGGGTTGGCGGCCCTGTCACCTGGTTTACTTTAATGTTTACAACCGTACTGCTGCTGCCGCCGGTATTGTAGGCTGTTACAGTATAGTCGGTGGCCGGAGATGGCGCTGTTGGCGTACCTGTAATATCGCCGGTATGGGTATCAAATGCCAAACCGGGAGGCAGGGCTTTGTCAATGGCGAATTTATCAGCCTCTATTTTCCGGATAGTGTTGTTATTGGTATCGCCCACATACAGGTTGCCGTCAGCATCAATACCTATGCCGAAAGGCGTATTGAAGGTGGCCGTGCCTGTGTCGCCATCAGCAGTGCCGAAACCCGTTTTACCGGCTACAGTGGTTACTGCGCCTGCAGGGGTAATCTTTCTTATTTTATTATTCTGTACATCAGTGGCGTATAAGTTACCATCAGCATCAATCTCTAATCCAATCGGGTCCTTAAAGCTTGCCGCCGTGCCTGTGCCGTCTGCATCGCCCATTGCCCCGCTGCCTGCCAGTGTGGTAACAACCCCTGTTGCGGTAATTTTACGAATGAGGTTATTGTAACTGTCGGCCACATACACGTTTCCGGCTGCATCGACAGCTATACCTATCGGCCCGTTAAATGAGGCTGCCGTACCCGTTCCGTTAGTATTGCCGGTCGCGCCGCTGCCTGCCAGTGTGGTAACACCTCCTAACGGGCTTATTTTACGGATAAGGCTGTTACCCGAATCGGCAACATACAAATTGCCCGCAACATCAATCGCTATTCCAGACGGAAGCTTGAAAGTGGCGGCGGTACCTGTGCCATCGGCGTTGCCAACTGTACTATTGCCTGCAATTGTGGTTACCACGCCGGCGGGCGTTATTTTGCGGATACGATGGTTATTGGCGTCTGCAACGTATACATTGCCTGCTGCATCAACAACCACATCGGCCGGGTTATTGAAAAAAGCGCCTGTGCCCGTACCATCTGCAAAGCTTGCTATCCCGCTTCCGGCAAACGTACTCACATTGCCCCCGGGGGTTATTTTCCTTATCAGCGAATTGGCTGCATCAGCCACGTAAATATTACCGCTGTGGTCAACCGTCAACCCCTCGGGCCGGTTAAAGCTTGCGGCGCTCCCAAGGCCATTTACTGCGCCCGCTGTTAGATTGCCTGCAAGTGTGGTAACGGTGGAGAAATTCCCTTTACCCACCGGGCCGCCTGTGTTTGTTGGCGACAGTACCGCGATTGTTTTATTTACCTCGTAAACCTGCGGCGTTAAATAACTTATTTTTGGCGGCAAAACAGGCACTACTACGTCCTTTTGCTTCACCTCAATATTTACAACTTTAATGCTGCTGCCATCTTTATTGTAACCGGTGATAGTATAGTCGGTAGGTGGCGATAATACGGTAGGCGTCCCGCTGATGATGCCCGTTTTAGGGTCGAAAACCAGCCCTGCCGGCAGCGTTTTATCAATGGTGTAGCCGGTTGCAATAACCTTCTTAATACGGTTATCGTTTTCGGCTACGTATAAATTACCATCGGGCCCTACAATAACGCCTGTCGGCTGTGTAAAATTAACATCCTTACCCGTGCCGGTTATCGCACCGGCCGGGCCTCCGCCTGCAACTGTGGTAACTACACCGGCGGGAGTTATTTTGCGGATATAGCCCTGGTCGGTTACTAATAAATTTCCCGATGCATCAATACTTATCCCGTTTAAAAACCCAAACACTGCCGCCGTGCCTGTACCATCGGCATACCCATAACTACCATTGCCTGCAAATGTGGTTACCACACCATTGGGGGTTACCTTGCGTATAACCCTGCCTGTTTGTTCTGTTACATAAAGATTTCCCTGCTTATCAATTACCAAACCTACCGGTACATTAAAGCTGGCTGTTGTGTATTGCCCGTCCTGGGTTTTAGCCAAACCGCTGCCCACAAAGGTTGATACATACCCCGTTGGCGATACCATCCGTATCCGGTTATGCTCGTCGATAAAATAAATATTGCCATTGCCGTCAATAACCATCCCGCTTGGACGCAAAATACCAGCGGCAGTGCCCTGCCCGTCCTGTGTGCCCGCATTAATATTGCCGGCAAGCGTTGTTACCGTTCCATCGGGAGTTATTTTACGGATAAGTGCGTTAATGTAATCTGCTACGTATACGTTGCCATCGGCATCAACCACCACGCCATGCAGGTTCCCAAACTTTTGGGCCGGTCCTGTGCCATAAAGCGTGCCGGGAACTGCATCAGGGGCAATGGTGGTTACTACACCGGCAGGTGTTATCTTCCTTAGCCGGCTAGCGCCCACCTCGGTAACATACATATTACCCTCCAAATCCATTGTGAGCCCATAAGGGTTTTTAAACTGTGCAGCCGTACCTGTGCCATCATTGTCGCCAATACCGCCGCTGCCTGCAAACACCGTGGTTTCGCCGTAAATAGTTTGCGGGATTGCACCGCCCGTATTGTTTGGCGTTAGGGGCGTGATATTTTCGTTGATGATGTACGACTGCGGCGTTTGATAATTAATATTGGGTGGATTGACATATTTAAACCCGTCACGTTCGGCGATGCCGAGCGGAGTAGTTACCCTTACCTTTCCCGTTGTGCCCGTGGTAACCTGCGCCGAAATTTCGGTAGCTGATATCACCGTAAATGTTACCGGGGTGTTGCCAAAGCTAACTGCCGTTGCACCTGTAAAGTTTTTCCCCTTAATTGTAATGGTTGTTGCTGCGCTAACCGTTGCAGGGGCAAACGATGTTATTGCCGGTGTATTTAATATCGGGTTATTACCAATTACAGCCACCGTGTTTGGGCTGTGAGCGGTAATAATATCGGGCTTGCCATCGCCATTTACATCAGCAATTTCAAAAGCTGTGGGTGAGCTTCCTGCGGCCAAGTTTTCGGCATTTAAAAATGCAATGCTGCCCGGTATGGATATATTGCTTTGGATGGCTACCTGCCCGGCAGGATCCAGGGTAATTATATCAGGCCGGCCATCGCCGTTAATATCGGCAACCCTTACCTGCGCATAGCCGTGGTTGCTGTTAAATTTTGAATCGTACAGGAAATTCGCGTTAGCAAAACCCGGCCCCTTATACCTGGATATCAGTACAAACGACGGCAGGGCGGTGTTAACGTAATTGGTGTAAACCGTTAACACTTCGGGTTTCCCATCACCGTCGACGTCGGTCAATAATATCGACTCGGCCACATAATCGGGTTCGCCGATGTTTGAATAATCGAGCCGCACATCAAACTTAATAGTACCGGCTGTCGACTTGTTGTGAAATATCGAAAATGTTTTATTGCCCTTGTTTGTTACAGCAAGGTCGGGCCTGCCATCGCCGTCAATATCGCCCACGGTGATGTACGATGTTGGCGAGGTATTGGCCGGAAAGTTCTTTTGAGCCGCAAAGGTTATATTGCCGCCGGTTGATGTGTTGCGCAGGATATTAACATCGCCACCCGAGCAAAATACAAGGTCGGGCAGCAGGTCGCCGTCGATGTCGCTTATCACTACTGATTTTAGTGCGGTTGGGTTTGTAATAACAAAATCGACCTTTGGCGCAAACGAAATATTGCCCACCGTTGAAAGGTTTTTGTATACCGATACCGTTGTATTGCTATTAACCACTACAATATCGGGCTTGCCATCGCCATTAATATCCCCTGTTGTTATCGACAGCGGGTTATCGCCGGTAGCCAGGCTTATGCCCGCAGCAAACGAAGCCGGTGTAATACTTCCGCCTGCACCGGTATTTTTTAATATCGATATGGTTTTATCGCCGTTTGAGGTAATAATATCCGGTTTGCCGTCTCCATCAACATCGCAAACACTTAATGAAAGCGGGCTGCTTCCGGTTGTAAAATCAACTCTGGGGTCAAAATCGGCAGGTTTTATTGATGATTTGGTGGGGTTGTAGGTAACATCAAACGGTTGCTTGCTTATGCCCTGTGTGCCGGTACTTGTATTTACCGC
>JBDUDE010000562.1:0-4558 GCA_040003105.1 Mucilaginibacter sp.
ATAGCCGGTTGTCGCCTCACCCTGCCCTCTCCAAAGGAGAGGGTTCTGAAAAGAAACTTCAAAGGGTGAAGTTTAAGTCCTCTCCTTTGGAGAGGATTTAGGTGAGGCGGAACCTGAACCCTTAAATAAAAGATAAGGATTCGTTGGTACATCTTTTTACCGAACTCCCATTAATTCAAAAATAGATTAACATGCCAGTTATAAAACACAATCCCGATGGCGTATTTCCGCCATACAGGGCCTACAGCCACGCTGTGGAAGTAAAAGGAGATTCAAGCTTATTGATAATAAGCGGACTAAACGGCTACCTGGCCGACGGCCAAACCATGCCCGATAGTTTTGAAGAACAGGGCGAAATTATATGGCAGCACATCGGCACCATTTTAAAATCAGCCGGCATGGGGTACGAAAACGTTGTTTCCATCCGCACTTATTTAGCAGATCCTTCGTATGATGAGGCTAACGTTCAGCTCCGAATGAAATATATGGGCGACAATAAACCTGCATCAACCGTTATCTGCTGCCAACTACTCGAACCAAAATGGAAGCTGGAAGTTGAGGCGATGGCGGCGAAGTAACGCTTGTTTTTACTTGCTTATTTCGAGGGTCTTCTCCTTCAAATTCCAGCCACCAATACTAACCACCGGGGCATTTTTCACTTTACCGGCGTCATAATTTAGCGTAACAGTTTTATGCTCACCCGGCAATACCGATACATAATTGTCGCTATAAAACACCGGCAGCAAACGGTTGCCGCTTTGCGCATCAACTAATGATAACCGGTTAAAAAATGCCACCGGCGCATTTGCCGGGTTACTCAAAGTAACTTCGATTGTGCCTGGCGCCGTTTGTTTCGCAGTTGTTTCCAATTGTGAAGCCGCCATCTTTTTAAGACCGGAGTAAACGTTTTTTTCATCGGGCAGCCAGTACAGGTTGTCGCTGACAATATTTTTGTTTGCATCCGTTAAACGCAGGGAGAGAAAAATGCCTTCTTTTTTGGCGATGGCGTCGATGCCCGCTTTCATCGGGATAAAACCTTTAACCGATTGTGGCTGAATTTCTTCAAAAACCTGGGTAAGCATGCGCTCTTTGCCCTGCATGTCATAGGTTTTAACCGAGAGCATCAAATCGCGTTTTGTTGTAAAAGTATTGTTTACAATGGTTACCATGCCATCAAGCGGATTATACATCACATGCAGCGGTTCGCTGCCGCTATGCAGGCCATAAAGGCAAGCATTAGGGTCCAGGTAGTAATCATACATTTGCCCGCGCATGGCAGTCCATGGGTTTTGTGTTTTCCAGATGATTACGCCGGTGTACCAGTCCCACATCCGGTTGCTGAAGCCTTCCATCAGCGCGCGATACTGGTTATAGTTAACCAGCTGTGCCTTCGCCGCAAAATCTTTGGCATCGGTTGCTTTGCCATAAGGTTCGATGGAGGCATCGTAGCCGATATATTTATGGTAATCCCAAACCGAATCCACTTTCGATTTCTTTTTATTATCAGCATAAAACTCCGGCGCAACCAGGTTGCCCGTTGGTATAAACCGCTTTAATGATTCAAAATCGTTGATGCCTACCGAGCCAATCTCGGAGTTAAACGGAAATGTATGCACCTTCCAGAATGCAGAATCGGGCTGAATGCCATAAGGCCCGTCGCCATTTCCGCCAAGTGTATTGAGCGACATTTTATCGGAGTTTGAATATTCAACAAACCAACGGGTGTTATCTAATTTCGGTAAAATGGTATCGCGAACTGCCAGCAGTATATCTTCGGGCGGGGTTATCTCGTTACCGCCGCACCATATCGCCAGCGAGGGGTGGTTACGAACCAGTTTTATTTGGTCGATAAGCGATTGTACATACAATTTATGATCGTCCGGGTATTTACGGCGAGCCCATTGGTCGTCTTTTTTCATTGGGTCCATCCAGCGGCCATTGGCATCGCCCGATATCCAGAAATCCTGGAAAACCAGCAAACCATACTCGTCGCAGGCATTGTAAAATTCCGGCCGTTCCACCAATGCCCCACCCCATACACGGATAAGGTTAAGGTTCATATCCCGGTGAAAGCGCACCTCGGCGTTATACCGCGCATCCGAAAAGCGAAGCATAGCATCGGATATGATCCAGTTGCCACCCTTTATAAATATTTTTTGACCGTTAACCAATACCTGCCGGCTTTTGGTTTGTTCGTTCCAGGTGGTTTGTATTTCCCTTACCCCAACGTTTACCTCTGTTTTATCAGATATCTTATTCGCGATATTAAATTGGATGGAGCTTTTATATAAATGCTGCGCGCCGTATCCGTTTGGCCACCACAGTTTGGGATTGTTTAATACTAAATCGCCCAGGTTAACTTCCAATGATGAATTAGGTGTTAAAACCACATTTTTCACCACCCGCTGCCCGTCGATATTAAATTGTAAAACACCGCTAACTGCTTTACCTGTTGGGTTGGTTAAGGTCGCTGATGATTTGATAATAGCAGGTGCTTGCTTGCCTTCTACCTGCCTGGCGCCTGGCACAACGGTTATTACATGCGGGTCGGAGATTCTTACTGCGCCCGTGGTTTCAATGGTTACTTTATCCCAAATGCCGGTGTTACGGTCGCGCATGGGTTGTATCCAGTCCCAACCTGCGGTGTATTGTAAACCTACGTTTTTAGCTATCTGCCCATCGCCGCCCTGGCCGCCATTGGCATTGCCAACCGGGTCTGGCGGATAAACCAATACTGCCAGCCTGTTTTTACCGGTTTTGTTTAGCAAACCGGTGATATTATGGCTTTGGCGCAAAAACATGCCGTAATGTGTTTGTTTATTTACCTTTTTGCCGTTTAAATAAACGTCGCAGCTGTAGTTAACGCCCCTTAAATTCAGATAAACCTGGTTGTTGCCAGTTGCCGCAAGCTGGTTAAAATCCTTAACAAACCAATAAGTATAATAATCGCGGCCGGTATCGTAAATATCTTTTATGCGGGCGTTGTTCATCCCCCAAAATGGGTCGGGTACCAGTTTATTGTTTAATAACGTGGTTAAAACAGTACCAGGCACAGTGGCGGGCAGCCAGTTATCAATTTGGTAATCGGTTTTTGAGATTTGCAGTCCATCAGCTTTTACATCGGCGATTTTCTGGCATTTCCAGTCCTGGTTTAATTCGTGGGTGGTTTGTGCTGATGCCGGTAAAAACGGCAATACTAAAAGGATAAAAACGAAAACATTTTTTGAGTAGAATTTAAAAGCGGCCATAGGTTGTTTTAATGGCCTAAAGATAGGAAAATATGGTGAGGGGTTGAAATTGATGTGATAGCTAACAAACTTTGTCATGGCGAAGCACCTTTTTGTCAGAACCATGATTCGCTTAATTTTAGGATTAAAAGATGCCTTTCGCTTGCAAATCAAAATCAAGAAAATCTTTAAATCAAGTGAATCATGGTTCAGACAATGCCCCGCAATGACAAATTAGGCTTACACATTAAACCTAAAGTGCATCACATCCCCATCCTGCACAATGTAAGTTTTGCCTTCAACACCCATCTTGCCATTTTCTTTAATGGTAGCCTCAACGCCATTAAATTTAACAAAATCGTCATATTTAATTACCTCGGCACGGATAAAGCCTTTTTCAAAATCGGTATGTATTACGCCGGCTGCCTGCGGGGCGGTAAAGCCTTTGGTAATTGTCCAGGCGCGTACTTCCTGCACACCGGCGGTAAAGTAAGTGGCCAGGTTAAGCAGCTTATAAGCTGCCTTTATTAGCTTGTTTACACCTGATTCGGTTAAACCCAAATCATCCAAAAACATCTGGCGCTCTTCGTAAGTTTCCAGCTGCGATATTTCCGATTCAATTTGTGCCGATATGATCAGCACCTCGGCATTTTCTTCTTTTACAGCAGCCTTTACTCGCTCAACATAAGCATTGCCGGTGTTTACCGAAGCCTCGTCGACGTTACAAACGTACATTACCGGCTTGGCGGTTAGCAGCCAAATATCTTCAATATATTCTTTGTCTTCTTCGGCAACAGGCGCGGTACGGGCCGATTTTCCGGATAGCAAATGGTTTTTGTAAACGGTCAGCACATCAAAAGTTTTCTTTGCTTCTTTGTCGCCGCCGGTTTTGGCCATTTTCTCAACCTTCTGGATCTTCTTTTCTATCGAGTCCAAATCTTTAAGCTGTAGTTCGGTGTCGATGATTTCTTTATCGCGGATAGGGTCTACCGAACCGTCAACGTGTATCACATTGTCGTTATCAAAGCAACGCAAAACGTGGATGATGGCGTTGGTTGAGCGTATATTGGCCAAAAACTGGTTGCCAAGACCCTCCCCTTTGCTGGCGCCTTTTACCAATCCTGCGATATCGACAATCTCGATAACATTTGGCACCACATTTTTAGGGTTAACTATTTCAGTAAGCTTGGTAAGGCGCTCATCCGGAACGGTTATTACGCCCACATTCGGCTCGATAGTGCAAAAAGGAAAGTTGGCCGCCTGTGCCTTTGCGTTCGATAAGCAATTAAAAAGTGTTGATTTACCCACATTCGGCAAACCTACTATACCAC
>JBDUDE010000900.1:0-15468 GCA_040003105.1 Mucilaginibacter sp.
CTTTTACAACCGGTGCAAGTATATTAACTGGCTGACCATCAAATTTTTCGGTAATGGTTTTCAGTATCTGGTCTTCAGACATGCGCTCCATCTTCTCACCGCTCACGTACGAGTAGGCCTCGCCGGTACGCGCAAAAAGCAAACGCATAAAATCGTAGATCTCGGTTATGGTTCCAACGGTCGACCGGGGGTTTTTGCTGGTGGTTTTTTGCTCAATGGCAATTACAGGGCTCAACCCGGAAACCTTATCAACATCCGGCCGCTCCATCCCGCCCATAAATTGCCGCGAATATGCCGAAAACGTCTCCATATAACGGCGCTGCCCCTCGGCGTAAATGGTATCAAACGCCAGCGAAGATTTCCCGCTGCCGCTCAACCCGGTTATTACTACCAACTTATTGCGCGGAAACGAAACGTCGATATTTTTTAAATTATGTACCCGGGCCCCGTATACTTCAACTTCATTTTGCTCGCCAAGGTCGATGGATTTGTTTATCATATTTTGCATTATTCCGGATGGTTGATTGGATTGGAGTAATTTGATTAGTTGGACTGTTTTGCTCTTTTCAACTTAATCAACCACGCTCTTTATCAACCTAATCAACTTCTTTTCAATTGCTACAAATATACGCAAAAAAGGCCGGTCTCCTTCCTGGAAACCGGCCTCAAAGTGCTCCGTAATATAAATTTACTTTCGGCGGATTAAACTCCGCTTACTGGTTAACTGCCAGCAGTTCAAATGTTCCGTGGCTTAAATCTCGTATTGCGTAATAATCATACCCATATTTTTTAGGATGGGATATGATGGCCTTCATGGCTATAAGATTGTATACATATACCCCGGTTTCGCGGTTTAAATGCATACGAAAATAGTTGTCCTCGTTCTGCCTGTTCATCACCTTCGCCAGCTTTATTTCGCCATTATTGTAGGCGGCGGCGGCCAGCGTCCAACTGTTAAACTGTTGATACAGCTCTTTAATGTACTTGCAGGCGGCAACCGTGCTTTTGCTGAGGTTTAAGCGTTCATCAACCCCGTGGCCTACTTTCAGGCCATAAGTGCGTGCTGTACCGGGCATAAATTGCCAGATACCCCTTGCACCTTTAGGCGATGTGCTTTCGCAAAAGCCCGACTCCACTAAAGGGATGTACTTAAAGTCGTCGGGAATGCCATAAGCTTTTAAAATAGGCTCTACAACAGGGAACCATTTTTCGGCTTTGCTTTGTAAAATATTCGACTGCACACAGGCAAAACTGTGCTTTTTTATCGAACGCAGTAACTTGCGGGTTACGCCAGCATCTCGTACAGGCACAGCTTCATTCGCGAAGCTGTATTCATTAATTGCATCGGTATTTTTGTAAATAAAAGTTGAGATGCGCGGGCTCAATTTTGCCGTTTTTGCAACGGTTGGTACGGCTTTTGTACCACAAATATTGAACACGGAAATGATAACCAGCAACACTATTACGGAGCACGTAATTAAGTGTCTCTTAGTCATTTCTTTTTTATCCATAAATTATACATTTGGTAGAATGTGCTGCAAAGGTAAGTTATATAAGTCACATTATCAAACACTTACCTTTTCAGCGCATTTTTTAAACCTGGTTTTCGGTTCAAAAACTTGCTTTAAAACGTTTAAACACAGTTTTTGTTTGTCATAAAAAAAAATCAAAAATCGCTCAAAAAAGGCTATCTTTGACCCTCACGCTGCGAAAGCGCAAAATTAAAACTATGGCATTTAACAGACCAGGTAAAAGTCGCGACGACAAGTCCGGCAGATCATCAAACAGGGCTCCGAAAACCGGCGAAAGACCCAAAAGAGCAACCTCATCCAGGGGAAATTCAGCATCAGGCTCAGACCAACAAAAAAGCACCCGACCATCAAAAAAATATAACAACGAAGCTCCGGGCGAAAAAAAATCATTTTCACCACGCGGAAGTAGTAGCTACGATAAACCCGCCAGCAGCTTTAGCAGCAGCGATAAAAAACCATTTACCGGCAAAAGCAGGCCATACAGCGGCAGGCCGACAGATGGTGAATCATCAGGCGAGAAAAGGGCATTCGCTCCAAAAGGCAGGCCGTATACAGGCAGAACAGCCGATAACGACCCAAGACCAGCTAAAAGCTTTAGTGCCGGTGATAAAAAACCATTTATATCGCGCGGTAGCTCAACAAGCGGATTTAATTCCGATGATAAACCGAAAAGAAGTTTTGGTGGTGAAAGAACAGGTGACAAAAAACCTTTTTCATCACGCAGCAAATCATCAACAGGCTCATTTAATGCTGATGATAAACCAAAAAGGAGTTTCAGTGGCGAAAGAACCGGCGACAAAAAATTTACTGCAGGCCCATCAGGCGGACTTGGTTTTAAACGCACCAGCGCCGATAAGCCGTATGACGCCGACAGGCCACAACGCTCAAAACACTCTTACGATAAAATAACCAAAGACCAGGACGCACCTGCAAAAACGCTACGTGGCCGCAAAAAAGGCCCTGCTGAAAGTAAAGATACCGGGCTGATAAGGCTTAATCGCTATATATCAAATGCTGGTATTTGCTCGCGCCGTAAGGCTGATGAGTTGATTGCTGCAGGCGTGGTATCTGTTAATGGTATTGTTATTAACGAGCTTGGCCATAAGGTTGACCCGCAGAAAGACGAAATACGCTATAACGGCGAATTGCTTAAACGCGAAAAAATGGTTTATGTACTTTTAAATAAACCAAAAGACTATATAACTACCACCGAAGACCCGCAGGAACGCCGTACAGTAATGCATCTTGTTGAAAAAGCCAGCAAAGAACGCATTTACCCGGTTGGCCGCCTTGACAGGAATACAACAGGTTTATTGTTAATGACCAACGACGGCGACCTTGCCGACAAACTTTCGCACCCCCGCAATAGCATAACTAAACTTTACCAGGTTGAGTTGAACAAAAGTTTAACCCAGGGCGACTTGAACAAAATTGGCTTCGGCATTGAGCTGGAAGACGGTTTGATAAAGCCTGATTCCGTATCGTACGTGGCAGGTGGCTCTAAACGCGAAGTAGGCATACAAATACATAGCGGAAAAAACCGCATTGTACGCCGCTTATTTGAGCATTTGGGCTACGAGGTTGTAAAACTTGACCGTGCGGTTTATGCCAACCTGACTAAAAAAGACCTACCCCGTGGAAGGTGGCGCTTTTTAGAAGATAAGGAAGTAATACAATTAAAGCATTTGATACAGTCCTGATTGATGCTGAAATCAGTTTCGTAAATATTCAAACGCCGCTAAATAAACAATAGCGGCATTTTTTTTGCAAAAGAATAGTCGCAGCAAATTTTGGGGCTAAAGCCATCAGCACGCCGTCTACACCCCCGTCCCTTAAAAGGGATAGGAATGAGTGACCATAATTGCATAATTATTTCATTGCCGTCTGGCTTTAGCCTACGGAATTATAAGAAGCATACATCCGGCTTTAGCCGAATTGCGTCCTGTCGCGCACTCAGAAATTTAGTAATGGGGTAATTGACACCTTGAAGTGCACGTTTTCAAATCTATACTCCGTTCAAAAACGCAATCAACTTCTCCATTGCCAAAGCCCTGTGGCTTATTCTGTTCTTCTCTTCCAGGCTCATTTCGGCAAAAGTAATATTGTACCCATCGGGCTGAAATATCGGGTCGTAGCCAAAGCCTTCGGTGCCTGCACGCTCGTGGCGGATGGTGCCTTCTATCGTACCGTCAAAAAAATGCTCATCACCGTTCCAAATCAATGATATTACGGTGCGGAAACGGGCTTTACGGTCAGTTGCATTTTGCAGGTTGGTAAGTACTTTGTTGATATTGGCATCATGGTTACCATGCTCACCTGCATAACGGGCGGAGTAAACGCCTGGGTCACCATTTAGCGCATCAATTTCAAGGCCGCTGTCATCGCCAAAACAGTCCAATTTGCATTTACTGTAGATATAATGGCTTTTTATAGAGGCATTTTCACGGAATGTTGTTCCGGTTTCGGCGATATCGTCAGTGCAGCTAATATCATTAAGGCTCAGCAGTTTTATTTGCCCTTCAATTTTGGCGGCAACTTCTTCCAGTTTATGGGCATTATTGGTAGCAAAAACTAACTGGTGCATATTACAATTGTTTCATTTGTTCCCAAAATGCTTTTTTATGCTCTACGCTGTCCATCATCTCGTCAAAGCTGAATGTAAGTAATGCGGTGAGCGTGCCTGCTTGTTTGAGTTTATTAAGTTCAAGCGCTTCCATCTTTCCAGGGACAGCGTGTTTCCCAAGTATCAATAATTTTTTAGGGGCGAAGAAACCGGCCAAAATATCAAAATCAGTATCTGCATAATGTACGCGATTAACGATAGCAATATCATCTCGCGTAAAACCCAGACGTGTTAGCGTGCTTTCCAGCGCTGCGAGGTGTTTGTCGTACATAAAATCGTGCTCCGGGTAATGAGTAATTACCAGGAAACCTTTTTTATTGCCACCAAGGTATTTGAAGTTAACAGGCTCTGGGGCTACAGCGGATGCGGCCGGGGCATAAACAGGCTCCGGTTCCGCCACTGCCGTTGGTGTCACGGTTTCCTGGGGCTGGGCATACTGCAGCTTATCGGCATTCAGCAGATAGACGTCATCCTGCATAATAAAACTGTAAGCCATTGGGTTTTCAACCGTCATTTTTCCGCAATTATGTTAATGAATTATACCTTTTGCAACCGGCCATAAAGCTAAAAAAAGGTTTTCGTTTTTTGCTTTCAGCTTTTCGCTTAACTTTGCACATTATAACCCACACATCCACATGAGTGTTTCTTTATTGGCCCAAAATCTGCACGGGTCCGAAATTATTAAAATTGCAGGTGAAATAAACGAACTTAAGCGCCAGGGGCAAAACATTGCCAATTTAACCATCGGCGATTTCGATTCAAACATTTACCCCATCCCGGCCGAACTGAAACAAGGCATCGTTGATGCCTATGCCAATAACCAAACAAATTATCCACCGGCCGATGGTGTGCTTGACCTTAGAGAAAGCGTATCGGCTTTTTTAAAAAGCAGGTTTGATTTGGATTATACTGCAAACCAGATTTTGATTTCAGGCGGCTCAAGGCCATTGATATATTCAACCTATTTGGCAGTTATTGACCCGGGTGATAAAGTTGTTTTCCCTGCACCGTCATGGAACAACAACCACTACTGCGATTTAACCAATGCAGAAGCTATCATTATACCTACCAGGCCCGAAAATAATTTTATGCCTACGGCTGATGAGATAGCGCCGCATTTAAAAGGAGCAGCTATGCTGGCTCTTTGCTCGCCGCTGAACCCGACCGGCACCATGTTCACCAAAAAGGATTTGGAAGAGATTTGCGATTTGGTAATTGCTGAAAACAAAACCCGCAAGGCCGGCGAAAAACCACTGTATTTATTATACGACCAGATATACTCACAGCTAACCTTTGGCAAGCACGTACATTATAACCCGGTAAGCCTGCGCCCCGAGTTAAAAGCTGTTACCATATTTATTGATGGCGCTTCAAAATGCTTTGCGGCTACAGGCGTGCGTGTGGGTTGGGGCTTTGGCCCGGCGAATGTGATAAACCACATGAAAGCAATTGTTGGGCATATGGGCGCGTGGGCGCCAAAGGCCGAGCAGGTTGCAATGGCTAAATATTTAAAGCAGGATGATTTTGTTAAGGGCTACCTTGCCGAATTGAAAGGCAATATACAGGCCAGCCTGAATACCCTTTACCAGGGCTTTCAGCAACTAAAGGCCGAAGGGTTTAAGGTTGATGCCATTGAGCCGATGGGTGCAATTTATCTAACCATTAAAATCGACTACGCCGGCAAAACCACACCAGATGGCACAGTACTAAAAACATCAGCCGATACTAACTTCTACCTGATAAAAGAGGCGAAAGTAGCTTTTGTACCGTTTGCTGCTTTTGGCACTGATGATAACACACCATGGTTCCGCGTTTCGGTAGGTGCAAGCACCCTTCAAGACGTGCAAGAATTACTGCCCAGGATAAAAGATGCGCTGGCTAAATTGAAATAAGTACGAAAATCAACCCGATTTATATAATTTTTACCGCCAACTTTTAAAATAAGCTGGCGGTTTTTGTTTTGGCTCGATTTGAGGTGTCGGGTGAAAATAAATTAAGGGATGTAAAACTTATTTTCCGTTTCGCATATTATATTATCAAAAACCTACCATGAAAAGATTATATTTTCCATTCCTCATTGTATTGTTGATGTGCCTGAGCAGCTGCTCGGTAATAGGCGGAATTTTCAAAGCCGGTGCCGCAGTTGGCATAATAACGGTTATCGTTGTAATTGCTTTGATTATCTGGATAGCTTCTATGTTTAGGGGCAAATAGCTTAAGCCGGTGATTTCGGGCGCTTTTGGTCAGCCATTGTCAAGCATCGCCCTAATCACCCAAAAACAAAAAATCCCGCCTTGCAGCGGGACCTTTGTCTTATAGTTTACTTTAGTTTACGATTTTGGATGCGGGGATAAGTCAAATGGTACTACTACCTTAAAGCTTACGTTGCGCCCCATATTAAATATACCGGGCTGAACGCCGGCCGGCAAATTGGCATTGTCGAAATATTTAAGGCGGCTCATGTTACTTTGATAGTTTACATTGCCCAGGTTGGTGCCTTCAATAAATAATTTAACCCAGGGCTGGCCTGCTGCGTTCACCAGTTCGGTGCCTATACCCGCGCTTAACAGGTTATAACCTGCTGTATACGTCTCGGTTCCATAAGCGGCAAAAAAGCGGTCCTGTGCGCTAAAGTGGTCGAAGCCCACAAAGCCATAAACATTTTTAAAGCTGCCGAAGCCTTTTTTGAAATTACCTTTCAATTCGGAATGGGTATGCAATGGCGGAATGAACGGCAGGTACTTTAAGCTATCGGCCACCGGGCCGCCTGTGCCCAGGTTTTGGCCATAGGTTAAGGCTACCGAGTTTTCAAAATGCAGCCAGCTAAGCGGGTGAATATCCAAACTGAACTCGCCACCGTTTATTCGCGCTTTGCTTTGCACATAGGTGAAAGTATTATAACCCTGGGTAAGCACCGGCGAGCCATCGGCATTCAGCTCCTGTTGCTGGAAAATGTAGTTTTGAATATTGTTATTAAACAGCTCTACACTGAACGACACATTCGGCAGTGTAACAAACATGCCAACGTCTTCCTGTGTGCTAAACTCAGGCTTAAAATTATTATTGCCGATGTGGTAAATCTGCGAACCCGGATCTGGCCCGTTTGCAGAAAGCTCGGCGATACTTGGCGCGCGGAAACCACGGGAAATATTGGCCTTCAGCAGAAAATGGTCCGAAAAATTATAAGCGGCTCCAAAGCTTCCGTTAAAGCCCGAAAACGTTTTGTTTAATTCCGAAAACTGCGAAATCACCGTTGGCGGCGTTGCTGCATTTGACGGTGTGTACAACACCGGGTATTTACCTGCTGTATCAATATACGCTGCCTGCCCATGGAACGAGCGGCCATCAACCCTGGCTCCGCCCGAAAGGTCGAGCTTGCCAAAGCTTTTCTTCATGATGATGAAGGGGCCAATGTCAAACTGGTGATAAGCCGGTATCGGAAACTCGGTTGCACCGCCAATGGTATTATTTTGATATTGACCATTTACGCCTACCGTTGTTTCATAGCCGTTATCCAAATTAAAGCTATACTTAAAATCATATGTAAAGGTGCTCAAGTGTAGGTTCAATCCTGCAATATCAGCATCTTCAGGATGGGTGTATTCCCTGCGGTGGCTAAACTGGTAACCCAAATTAACTAAAAGATTGCCATCGCCTAAATTGAAATTACTGTTATTGTAAACCCTATAAAGCTGCACATGCTGGTGCAGTACCGGCAGCGTGTATGAGTTTAGTTCAGACGCAGGCACAATGGTACGCGATGCATCATCTTCAGTAATTTGTTTGGTAAACTGGCGGGTTACTGAATCGCGGCTACCATCGGGGATAGCCTGCTGGTCGTCAAATAAAGAAAAGTTAAAATAGGATGTACCCCATTTTTTATTAAGCCCCACCATAAAGCGGGCGTCTTTTTCTTTAAAATTTGTAGCATAAACCCGGCCGTCATGCTGGTTTTGGTAATCTTTTGCTTCTTTGGCCGACAATATAGCCCCCCAAACCAAGCCATTATTATTACCATATAGCCTGAACGAACCATTCAGCAGGTTGTTATTGGTACCATAAGTACCCTGTACCGAGCCCAATATCTTGCCGTTAGGAACCGGCGCAGGCGTAATAAGATTAACTACACCACCAATGGCATCTGAACCGTAGGATAAACTGGCCGGGCCTTTTATTACTTCCACGCGATCGATTGAATTCTGGTCAACTTCCACACCGTGCTCATCGCCCCATTGCTGGCCTTCCTGGCGTATGCCATCCTGCAGGGTGACCACGCGGTTATAACCCAGGCCATGTATAAACGGCTTCGACACATTTGGCCCCGTAGTTACCGCGCTTACTCCCGGTAAGTTGGCTATCATATCGATAACGTTGCCAGCCGCCGAACGTTGGTCCAGGAAGGTTTTTCCTACGGCTACCATTGGCACAGGGTCACGCTTTATTTCGGTAGCCTTGCTTACCCCGGTTATCACTACCTCGCCGGTTTCTATCGACGATGCCCGCAACTGGATGTCAAGCGTTGCGGTTTTTGTAAAATCGACGCGTTGGTTAAAAGTAGCATATCCTATGTAGCTAACCTGCACAAGGTAAACTCCTTTAGGTAAATTTTCTAATGAATAATGGCCGTTTGCATCGGTAATTGAGCCGCGCCTTAAATCGGGAATACTAACCGTGGCGCCAATAATGGTTTTGCCATCGGCTTTATCAGTTACGGTACCCGTAATAATCCCCAGTTCATCCGTTTTGGTTGTCGTTATGGCAGCCTCGGCCATTATGGTGCGTAGCAGCAACATTAACAGCAGGCTTAATATTCTTATATTAAATTTCATTGTTGTAGTCTGTTGGAATTGAAAATTTGGTTGCTGATTGATGGTTAAATCCCCTGAATCCGGAATTTTAAAATCAAATCATACAACGTTAATAACGGGCAAAAGCAATTTAGCTTTTAGTTTCAGGCAGAATAATTAGCTGTGGGCGGGGCGCGACCACCGGAGAGAATAAGCGCCAGGCTTGTAAAATTGTAAACGGGCGATTGGTAAACACAATCGACAACAACCGTGTGAGTAAAAAACGCGTTACTGCCTGCAATCATGCTGGTGTGGTGCATGGCATCGCACAACTGGCATTTTTCGGAGACGGTTTGTTTTGATTGGTTGTGGCTTACTACGTAAATACCGCTTGTTTTAACAAGCTTATGCTGGTGAACATATACCATATACTGACCTGCAATAAAGCAGATCAATAATATCCACGATTGGATAATATGGCTTTTACTATGTTTCACGGTCAGCAGTTACTTTTAGTACTTGCCGCAAAACTAAGTATTAATAATGTTATTTAAGGTAACATTATTGTGAAAATGCAACAAAATTGCTGCGTTGACAATAGTCAAAAGACTATAGACCATAGTGGCAACACTGGAATAGGCGCTGAAGAGAATTAGCTATACGGACTTTGTTTGAAGATGAATTAATTACTGCGTTTTGCAGTGAAAGAACCGCCTGCAATGCTGTAAAGCACGTGCTCGCCGGTAAAATCATCTTCGCTGAATAGTTTTCCTGAAAATGTTCCTTTAATCGTTGATGACGTTACTTCGGTAATGGTTACTTTACCAACTGGATTTGCCGGTTGGGTGGTAAAAACATCATTATCATTTTTAAAATAAAATAATATCAAACCATCCTTTGGGGCTGTGGTTACCGAATACGTTTGTCCTGCCTTCATTGTGGCCAAATCGTGCGTTATGTCTACTTCCATACTGGCCGCACCGGGTTTGCCATTGGTTAGGTTAGTGCCGGTAATAAGCGTTTGGTTAACGTCGTTAACACTGGCCGAAACGGCTACACAGGTATTATAGGTAGTGGCTGTACCGTTGGCTGTAAAAGTCATTGTTGTACCTGCCGGAGAATTGTCTGAATTTTTTTTGCATGAGGTTAATGCAATGGCGGTAAACAATACCACGATAAATAATTTTGATAATTTTTTCATTAGCCCTTAATATGGTGATATGAATTTAGTATTTGAGAAACAGTGATAATTTTCACGAAAAAAAAACGGTTTTCAAAAACTGTTCAATAAATGTGCCACGAACATTTCACTGGGGCTGAAAAGCAAATTCACGCCCGCGCGCCAAGGGGTTGCCAGTTAAAAAAAATCGCCATTATTTAAACGTTGTTACTTTATCGGTAAATTTTGACGCAAGTTGAGGTCAAGTACCACACCTGCAAATAACGAGGTCTTTCATCTCACAACATTTATGGTATTGCCCATCCAATATCCCCCTTAACTTTCTATCTCCACCACATCGCAGGAAACATTTTACCAATCCCCGCGTTTGTATCGCATAATAATTAGTTTAGTTTTGAATAAATATTATTAGATGCAGCTGCCTAATCTGAAAAAAATTCACTTCAACCGAAAATACGTCCGCATTGGGGCTATTATACTTGTCAGTTTATTTGTTTTGCTTTTAATTGGGGGATTTATCGCCTACTCAAAGCGGGAAGCTTTGCTTCAAAAAGCCATCGCCAAAGCCAAAGAGAAAGCTCGCAGCACCTATAATTTAGACCTGGAGATTGGCTCTGCCCGGTTTACGGGACTTAGCACCGTAGCATTTTCTGATATCACCATAGTGCCCGAGCATCGGGACAGCCTTCTGAATATCAAAGAATTTACCGTAAGTGTTAAGCTGATGCCGCTTATTTTTGGCGATGTAAAGCTGGCCTATGTAAACCTGCAGCAGGGACATTTGAATTTGACCGACATTAACCATGTTAAAAATTTCGATTTCCTGTTTAAGAAGAAGCGGGACACCACAGTAAAAACCAAGGTCGATTTGTCGGAACTATCAAACAACCTCATCAACCAACTGCTCTATAAAATACCTGATAACCTTACACTAAACAACTTCCTGGTATCTTTTAAGAACGATAGCGCCAGTTTTACTGCTTTGGCACAATCGGCATTGATAAAAAGCGGCGAGCTAACTTCAACCATCAATATTGACAATGGCAGGGCAATCTGGCATTTCGACGGGCGCATGCACCCATCGGATAAAGACATCGACATAAAGCTTTATGCCGAGGGCAAAAAAGTGGAGATACCCTATATTGAAAAGCGTTTTAAGCTAAAAGTAACGTTTGACACAGCAAGCACCCGCCTGAGCAAAGTAGAACACAGCGGCGGCGAAACGCGCATATATGGCTATTGGGGCGTTAGCAACCTGTTGATTAATCACCCCGGCCTGTCAAGCAGCGATATTGTGGTGCCCAATGCGGGCATTGATGCCAATTTGTTTGTGGGCAGCAATTATTTATCGCTCGACAGCTCATCAACCATCCACCTTAAAAAATTAACCGCACACCCTTATGCCAAGTACACGCTTAACCCGGTTAAAATTTATGAGCTTAAAGTAAACACCGGCTGGCAAAACGCGCAGGATATTTTTGATTCCTTCCCGTCGGGCATGTTTGAGTCATTAGAAGGTATACAGGTTACCGGCAAGCTGAATTATAACCTGAACATTTTCTTAAACACCCAAAAGCCCGACGATGTTCAGTTTGATTCGCGGTTGGATAAGGATGGGTTTAACATCGTAAGATATGGCAAAACCGATTTGGGTAAGCTGAATAAGGCTTTTACGTACGTCCCTTACGAGCGCGGCAAGCCTATGGCGCCCCGGGTAATAGGGCCTGATAATTCGTATTTTACCCCGTTGGAAGAAATATCGCCCAATCTGCGTAACGCGGTTATGACAGCCGAAGACCCCTCGTTTTATACCAATCATGGATTTGTGGAAGAGTCCATCCGCAAATCGCTGGCTACCGATTTTAAGGATAAAAAATTTAAGCGCGGCGGCAGCACCATATCCATGCAGCTGATAAAAAACACTTTCCTGAGCCGCGAAAAAACGCTTTCGCGAAAGGTTGAGGAAATTTTGATAGTGTGGCTTATTGAAAATAAACGCATCATGACCAAAAACCGGATGCTGGAGGTTTATTTTAATATTATTGAATGGGGCCGCGATGTTTATGGTATCGGCGAGGCATCAAGGTATTATTTTGGCAAATCGCCGTCGGAATTAACCGTCGGCGAAAGTATTTACTTAGCCAGCATAGTGCCGCATCCAAAAACAGGCCTTTACTCTTTCGAACCGGATGGCACATTAAGACCGGGATTGGCGGGCTATTTTAATTTGATAGGCAACCTGATGGCCGGGCATGGCCGGGCACAGCGGGATAGCAGCAATGACTATGGCTTTAGCGACGTGCGCTTAAAAGAGAGTATGCGCCGCGAGGTTGCCCCGGTGAGCCAAACTGTAGCAGATAGCCTGATAAAGCAGGACGATGACGACAAGGCCCCGCCTGTGGTAGTTGTTGAGCCGGAAGTAAAAAAACCAACCTTCTTTCAGCGGCTATTTGGTAAAAAAGACACCTCGGTAGTTGCTAAAAAAGAAGAATTAAAAAAGGAAGACGTCAAAGCAAAACTAAAAGCCGATATTAAAAAGCTGCGCGATGCCGAGGAACAGAAAGAATTGTTAATTGACACGGCAGGCAAAACCCGAAAAGAGATACGCCAGGAAAAACGCAGGTTGCGGGATGAGGAAAAGCAGGCCGAAAAGGCGTTGAAGGAAGCAGTAAATCAATAGTTGATTGGTTGACTGAGTTAAGTGGTTGATTAGGTTAAAGCCTTTCCAACTTAATCAACCGAAACTCATCCTCCCGACGATTTCCTGATAAACAGCTTTGACTTAAGCACGTGCTCTTTTTTGCTGATTGGTTTGCCTTTGTTTTCCAGCTCATCAAATAACAGGGTTGCTGCTTTAATGCCCATCTCGTAGGCGGGCTGGGTTATGGTTGATAGCGGCGGGCCAAGCAAGGGTGCTATGCCCAGGCTTGAGAAGCTGATAACTTTTAGGTCGCGCGGGATATTGATGCCCGTATCATTACAAACATGGTAGGTTGCAAACGCCAAACGTTCAACCGAGCTGAATATGCCATCCGGCTTAATCTCTTCCAATACCTTTTTTAGTATGCCGTAGTTAACTTTTTCATCGTTGCTGCAATCAATTACCAGTTCATCGTTGAACGGCACATTATGCTTTTGCAAAGCATCAACATAACCCTGCATACGCACTTTACCAATGGATATGCTTTTGTTTACCACCAGGTAGGCAATTTTTTTGCATCCGGTATCAATCAGGTGCTCGGTTGCCGCAAAGCTGCTGTCGTAGTCATTAGTTGTAACTTTAGCGGCCTCGATATCTTCATACACCCGGTCGAAAAATACTACCGGGATATTTTTTTGTTCCAACTGGCGCAGGTAGTTGTGGTCGTTTGCCTCGCCGCTTACCGACATAATGATGCCATCAACCTTGCCATTGTTCAGGTAATTTACAAACGACACTTCTTTCTCGAAAACATCGTCGGTACGATATAGCAATATGTAAAAACCTTTTCTACGGGCAATTTCTTCAATTCCGTTTATGGCCTGCGAAAAGAAATCGTTTGTTATTTCGGGGATAATTACCGCCAGCGTGCGGCTTTTTTTGTCGCGCAGGTTGCTGGCATAGTGGTTTGGCAAAAAGTTATGTTCGCGGGCAAATGCCAGTATTTTCTCTTTAGTGTCCTTATTAATATCAGGGCTGCCGTTAAACGCCCTCGAAATGGTAGAAGTTGAAATATTTAGTTCCTTAGCCAGTATCTTGATATTAATATTGTCCATTGTTAGCGCAAATCAGTTTAATAGCTGTCAAATGTAATAAAAGTGGTGAATTGTGTTTTAAAATTGGTCTTATTATTCCGTAAATATATACACCCTGGCATTAAAACCTCAATACTAGACAGTTATATTTAATATTTTTTACAAAATGGCATGGGCTTTGTATTATACGCATAGCTGCATAGTAACGCAGTAAGACGATGCCGAAGAAAATATTAATAGTAGATGATAATACGCTGATGATTGAGGTAATGACCTACATATTAATAAATAATGGGTATGAAGTTTCTGCAACCACAACCGGCACCGATGTTTTTGAGCATATTAAAAATGACCACCCGGACCTGGTTATACTCGACGCTATCTTGCCCGGAATCAACGGCCGCGAAATTTGTCAACTTATCAAACTAAATAAAACCACCCGCGACCTGCCGGTTATTATGTGCTCGGGTGATGAATCGATAGATGAATCGTTAAAGCAAAAAGGTGCGCCCGACGATGTGCTGCATAAGCCCTTTGATATTAGTTGTTTGATTGAGAAGGTGGAATATCAGCTGGCAGCCTGAGCAATTCTTTTCACATACAATGTTTTTAGCCCTCATTTCCAACGCTTACTAACATAGCGTAGAGGGGGGGTTACAGGGGGTTACACAATTTCAAATCCATATTTTAATAAACAACTGAAAATCAATTACTTATATCGAATTTTTATACGAAAGGGGGGTTACACGTGAACACCCAGCACTAAAGCGTATTTCACTCATTTTAAGCATATTAATAATTTTTACTTATCTCACCTTCCGGAAAAGAGACCCTAACCAAACTTACCGGTAATTGTCAAAGTTAACGGTCAAATAATAATCTATTCAGCATATAACACATAAGCGGCGGTTCCTGTAATTTCTATATCTTTTCCTGTCAGTCGTTTTATCCCTCTCTCATTTACCACACTTCCATCAACAGCCAGTGTCCACTTGCCTGCAGGCAATGTTATAGTTTTGGCCGACGTATTTCCATTCAACACAACCAGGATGTTTTTCCATTTATCGCCATTGGCATTGTTGCTGATATGATAAGCTATTACCCCAGCATTGCCTGTATCAACAAACTTTAAATCGTTCTGTATCATTTTGGTTAACGGCATCCGGAACGCCGGGTGGTTTTTTCGCAAAGCAACCAAACCCTTATAATATTCAAAAACGGTTTTGTATTTGGTTTTCCGGCTCCAATCTATTTGATTGATAGAATCGGGCGAGTTATAAGAATTGGCTACGCCCTGCTTGGAACGCAGCATTTCCGCGCCCGAATGCAGGAAGCATACACCCTGCGAGGTTAAAACTATAGCGTTGGCAAGCTTATCCATCTTAATCAAATCTGCTTCTGAAGCATTAGGATTTGATATTTTCAACCTGTCGAACAGCGTGTTGTCGTCATGGCACGAAGC
This sequence comes from Mucilaginibacter sp., assembly GCA_040003105.1. Lineage (GTDB taxonomy): Bacteria > Bacteroidota > Bacteroidia > Sphingobacteriales > Sphingobacteriaceae > Mucilaginibacter. Next base: position 15,320 of record JBDUDE010000900.1, read on the forward strand.
ATAAGTTATAGTTTGATAAGGCTGCGCTGCCCATGCTTCTTTTGAATAGTTTACTTTGTTATAATCAACCTGTTTGCTAGGCGTTGACGCCACTATGCCTGATTTTACGCTTTCAACCTTATCCAGCGCGCCGCTTACAAAACCCTTAT
>JBDUDE010000323.1:0-4542 GCA_040003105.1 Mucilaginibacter sp.
AGGCAGTAATAGTGGTGATGGTTTTTAACGTTGATGCCGTTGCCAGGCCCATGTTGGGGTTGGCGGTAAAAACCGTCTCGCCAGTTTTGGCGTCGAGTACCGTAAGCGATAGCGAGGCATATTTACACTGGCTATCGGCCTGCAACCGGCTAAACGCCGATTGCAGTTTTTGTTCCAATGGCTGGGCAGCAGCCTGCCCGGTTATAAAAAGAAGGCTAAGCAGGCACTTCGTGTGTATCTTCATTCTTCGAATGTCCTTTCGCTATATAATAAATAGGTATGCCTATCAATACGATAATTAAGCCTGGCCATGTAAACTGTGGTTTATAAATTATCAGCAGTACACAAAACGCAACGCCCATAATCATATAAATAGCAGGCAGAACCGGGTAACCAAATGCTTTGTAAGGGCGCTCAGCGTCCGGGCGTTTTACCCGCAGTATGTAGATGCCGAAAATGGTAAGCACATAAAATATTACCACCACAAACGAAATCATATCCAGCAAATCGCCATACTTACCGCTCATGCAAAGTATCGATGCCACAATAGCCTGTATCCATAAACCAAACTCAGGCACGGCTGATTTGTTTAACGTTCCTGTCCTTTTGAAAAACAAACCATCTTTTGCCATGGTATAGTAAACGCGTGCACCGGCCATAATCAAGCCGTTATTACAGCCAAAGGTGGATATCATGATCATAACTGCGATAACATAAGTACCAGCATTTCCAAAAATTACATGCGACGCCGCTACCGCAACCCGGTCTTTATCTGCCGTTGCAATATCATGTAAGGACAATACACCGGTATACATAACATTAGCCAATACATAAATAATAGTAACTATCAGCGTACCCAAAAATAAACTCAGCCCAACGTTGCGTTTTGGATTGCTCATTTCGCCTGCAATAAAAGTTACGTTGTTCCAGCTATCACTACTGAATATAGAGCCCACCATTGCCGCTGCTACCGCACCCAGCGCGGCTGCCATACCTAATCCGCCCGGCACAATACTGCCGTCTTTGTTTAGGTTGTGCATATCCCAGGCATTGCTCCAGTTAGCGTGCCATATATCGCCTTTGATAGCGAGCAATCCGAATATTATCAACCCAAATAAACTTAGCAACTTGGTTATGGTAAACGTGTTTTGTATCAGTTTTCCGCTCTGTACACCCTTGGTATTAATAAAGGTTAGCAGCAAGATAACTACTATCGATACACACTGTGCCGCGCTTATGGTAAAGTGCCACGTGCCTATCATTGTGCCAAATAATATATTGTCCTCGCTTACCGATGGGATGATATACGCTGTGAACTTCGAAAAAGCTACGCCTACCGCTGCAATTGTGCCGGTTTGTATCACCGCAAAAAAGCTCCAGCCATATAAAAAGGCGATCAGTTTATTGTACGATTCTTTAAGGTATACGTACTGCCCGCCTGCTTTGGGGAACATGGCGCTTAGTTCGCCGTAGCTCACTGCAGCAGTTATGGTCATAAAGCCGGTAATCAGCCAAACAGCTATAAGCCAGCCTGCTGAGCCAACATTGCGCGTAATATCGGCGCTTACAATAAAAATACCCGAGCCAATCATCGAGCCGGCTACAAGCATTGTGCCGTCGAGCAAACCCAGCTCGTGTTTTAGTTTTGGTTGTGAAGGTGTCCTTGCCATCAATAGTTTAAGTTTAAAGGTTCTAAACTATTCAAAAAACTTTATAATTCTCACCCTATTGTAAAGAAATTAATTTGCTATTTTGCGCAACCAATTATATTTGCACGCTGAAATAATAAACTGGACTATTTACTAAATTTTAAATATGGATTTTTTGAACAATTACTTAATTTATTTAATTCCTGTATTCGGCCTTATCGGAATTCTTTTTATGGCCATTAAGTCTGCCTGGGTAGTGAAACAAGACGCAGGCGATGGCGACATGGCGCAGTTAGCCGGTTATATTGCCGATGGCGCTATGGCCTTTTTACGTGCCGAGTGGAAAATACTGAGCTACTTTGTGGTAGTGGCAGGCATCCTGTTGGCATGGTCGGGCACCACGGTAGCCACATCGAGCCCGATTATCGCAATTTCGTTTGTTTGCGGTGCATTTTTATCGGCATTTGCAGGTTTCCTGGGTATGCGTATTGCAACTAAAGCAAACGTACGTACCACGCAGGCCGCCCGTACCAGTTTGGCACAGGCATTAAAAGTATCGTTTACAGGCGGTACCGTAATGGGCTTAGGCGTTGCCGGTTTGGCAATTATCGGCCTTGGGTCGTTGTTCATTGTGTTTTATACCATATATGTTAAAAATACAGGCGGAAGCGTTAACGGTGAAGCCATGGCAAAAGCACTTGATGTTTTGGCTGGCTTTTCGTTAGGTGCCGAGTCAATCGCGTTGTTTGCCCGTGTTGGCGGTGGTATCTACACCAAAGCTGCCGACGTTGGCGCCGACCTTGTAGGTAAAGTTGAAGCCGGTATCCCTGAAGATGACGTGCGCAACCCTGCAACCATTGCCGATAACGTAGGCGATAACGTGGGCGACGTTGCCGGTATGGGCGCCGATTTATTCGGGTCGTACGTTGCAACCATGCTTGCTACAATGGTACTGGGCCGCGAAATTGTATCGCACGATGCATTCGGCGGTATAGCACCAATTTTATTACCGATGGTAATTGCAGGTATGGGCCTTATATTTTCCATTGTAGGCGCAGCCATGGTGAGGATTAAAAATGAGACTGACAGCGTGCAAAACGCGCTTAATATAGGTAACTGGGCTTCTATTATATTAACGGCTATTGCTACCTACTTTTTGGTGCAATGGATGTTGCCGAATGATTCGTTCCACATGGTGCGTGACGAAGACGCAAGCGGCGCTATCAAAGCCGGTTCGCTGGTGTTTACCAAAAACGGCGTATTTATGTCGATAGTGGTTGGCTTGGTTGTAGGTACTTTAATGTCGATGATTACCGAATATTACACGGCAATGGGTAAACGCCCGGTGCTGAGCATTATCCGCCAGTCGTCAACAGGCCACGCTACCAACATCATCGGTGGTTTAGCTGTTGGTATGGAATCAACAGTATTGCCGATATTAGTTTTAGCATCAGGTATCTATGGTTCTTACCACTTTGCAGGTTTATACGGTGTGGCTATTGCCGCAGCAGGTATGATGGCAACTACAGCAATGCAGCTGGCAATCGATGCTTTCGGCCCAATTGCCGATAACGCCGGTGGTATTGCCGAAATGAGCCGTTTACCCGAAGAAGTTCGTCATCGTACGGATAACCTTGACGCAGTAGGTAACACTACAGCAGCAACCGGTAAAGGTTTTGCCATTGCTTCGGCGGCACTAACCTCGTTGGCCTTGTTTGCGGCGTTTGTGGGTGTTGCAGGCATCGAGCATATCGACATTTACAAAGCAGACGTACTTGCCGGTTTATTTGTTGGCGGTATGATACCTTTCATTTTCTCGGCATTGTGTATCTCGGCAGTGGGCCGTGCAGCAATGGCGATGGTGGAGGAAGTTAGACGCCAGTTCCGCGAAATTCCGGGCATTATGGAGTACAAGGCAAAGCCTGAGTACGAAAAATGCGTGGCCATATCAACCAAGGCATCTATCCGCGAGATGGTTGCACCAGGCTTAATTGCGCTTATCACCCCGGTTATCATCGGTTTTGCATTCGGACCTGAAGTATTGGGCGGCTTGCTGGCGGGTGTAACTGTATCAGGCGTACTGATGGGTATTTTCCAGAGTAACGCCGGTGGCGCATGGGATAACGCCAAAAAATCATTTGAAAAAGGCGTAGAGATAAACGGCGAGATACACTACAAAAAATCTGAGCCGCACAAAGCGTCGGTAACAGGTGATACTGTAGGCGACCCTTTCAAAGATACCTCGGGCCCGTCAATGAATATTTTGATTAAGCTGATGTCGATTGTATCGCTGGTTATTGCGCCACACCTGAATAACGGCCAACGCCTTCAAAAAGAGATGCCGCAACATTCAGTGATAACGCATGTTATTAAGGTAGATAAGAAGGCATAATTTGTTATATAATATTGAAAAGGGATGCTGTAAGGTGTCCCTTTTTAATATAACCAAATATGCGAAAACCCCCATTTTTATTCTGAAATGTATCTATCTTCCATTGTTACATTCTGCACTTTATATTTTCAATAAATTTAAGTACGTTTGGGGATTAACTGACTGAAATAATTAAAGTATTTATGAGATTTAAAAAGCCTCTTGATTTATTATTAAAAGAAGCCTCTGAAACTGGTGCGACTACGTTAAAACGTACTTTAAGTAGTTTTAACCTGGTAACCATGGGAATTGGCGCAATAATTGGCGCTGGCCTATTTTCATTAACAGGTTTAGCTGCAGCTAATAATGCAGGCCCTGCTGTTACCATATCCTTTATTATTGGTGCCATAGGTTGTGCATTCGCAGGATTATGTTATGCCGAGTTTGCAAGTATGATCCCAATTGCCGGTTCAGCCTACACTTATTCTTATGCAACGATGGGGGAGTTTACTGCCTGGATCA
>JBDUDE010000125.1:0-4541 GCA_040003105.1 Mucilaginibacter sp.
ATGGTTTTGAAGCTGAGGAGTTTTTATAAATATTCTCAGGGTAAACAGGGTAAAGTGTTAAGCCAATAGAAGGAGCGCCGGATAGTTTAACATTACGCACCATGTCCTGATTAGCAAGTTTAATTTCATTTTTCGACAAAATGCCTGCTTCAATGGCTATGGCTGTTCCACCATGAAAGTAAATTTTGTTTTCATCAAAACTTTCAGGAAACGGTGATTTATCAAGATATAAATGCGGAATGAATTTATGTTGTTTTGCATCCCAAAGATGTTTCCTAATGGAGTTGACCGTAGTGGTTTTTAGCTGCTGCCATTTTTTTCGGTCATTTTCTACTTTATAAAAACCGGCCATATTATTGAGCGCTATAACAAACATGGCGTTATCGTATATGTCCATAGCCCAATGGGTATTTTCGTCAATATCAACCACGGCACCGCCTTCAATCTGTACGTCTCCCCAATCTTGCGTTGTAGCCCCTGTTAAAAGATGGTATTTGTTTGAATAACGGTTCTTTAGTAAATAAGTGACGGATATCTCCAGGCGTTGTAACGCGGTTTTCCCGGCGATTATCTCCTGCAATATTGATTTGTCGCCGGTCATGCGGATGTATTTGGCTATAGCCTGTATCAGCGATGTTTCCTGGTCTGTTTCAACTGTATTCTTAAACCCTACATGGGCTGCCTCATTTGGAGAGGTGTAAATATTGGGGTCGTTCCAGGTTACGTGGCCTTTTAATACATAGCCATCCACAATTTCGCCGTTTGCTTGCTGAAGCCTGAGGAATGTAAGCAAATTTGCCCTAATGCTGTCGCGGCTATAAACTTTACATGAAGTTTCAATAAAGGTATTAAAATCACGTATCCAAACCTGGGGGTAACCATCACCTGCGTTAAAGCCTTTGCTTAAAAGAGTTGTGGCTTTTGCGTATACGGTATCCAGCTGTTTATCTGTCTTAATCTGTGCAGCCAGTTCATGCCCCGGTTGAGCCAATCCTTTTATTAAAACGCTGATTATTAAAACAGCAGTTAAAAAAATATTTTTCATGTTTGTCCTTAATATCGCGGGGGGATATTTTAAAATCAAAAAAGTTTATACTGGTCTGTAAAAATGATAAATGTTTAGTGATTACAATTTTTCGAATTTGTCATAAGATTAAGCAAAATTGGCAAAACGCTTGTGCCGTATATTAATCTTTTTCCGTAAAGAAAATTATGAAAAGGTATAATGAAGGATCTTCGAAATCCCTGGGTTAAAATATTTATAAAAGAATGTATTATAAAAACGCTTTTGAGCTTAATATTTCGATTGGTAGTCAGTTGCTTACCTTGAACTTTCTACAGTGTACACAAAACTGTCCGCTTTATAATAACCCAGGTTAAACTCTATCGGCCTCTCTCCCTGGTCGAATACAAAGCGTTTACGAAACAGTACCGGGCTGCCGACCGCTACTTTCAGCTTGGCAGCAATAAATGTATCAGCTGCTTTTGCGCTGATCTCTTCTTTTGATAAGGTGGCAATTACAGAATGATCGTGTTCGAGCATTTCGTACAACGGTTTTTTAAAATCTTCGTCACCAGTTAATCCAACCCGGGGATGAAAGTACGAAGCAAAATACACGAAAGGCTCATTCGGTTTGCCTCTTACTCTTTCCATCTTCAATATTTTACGATCGGTCTTTATTTCGAAGAAATTAGCAAGCGCGTCATCCGGAAACACCCATGTCACGTGCAACTCAAAATTCTTGATCACTATACCCCTTAGTTTCATTTCCTGCGAAAAGCTTAACCAGTTATTTGATTTGGAACTTACTGCGGCTTGTGAAACTTTGGTTCCGGTTCTTTTTTTGCGTATTAAAAGCCCTTCAAAAACTAATTTATTAATGGCCTGCCTCAATGTGGTACGGGATATCGCCAGTTGCTTTGCCAGCTCAACTTCATTAGGTAAAGTTTTGCCATTTTTATATTCTTCCTCCGCAATAATGTCTCTTAATAGCATTTCAGTTTGTATATGCAGGGGAATAGGACTTTTGTGATCGATGGAATATTTCATTTATCTAAAAATATTTGCAATAATAAGCATTTTGAAAATTAGTTGATTTGTTTGTACATAAAACAGATGTGTAATATTATCATGTATTACCTAAAAAAAATTTCTATAATTGTTTTTAATTTATATGTTTGTACATTATAACATATATTATATTTGTGTGAAATAATGCAAATTAGAATAATGCAAACCTTTGCTTACTAAACACCTTGATACGTTACAATAAATTATGAATGCTAACTACCCCAACAAGCGAACTTCTTACACTGAATCTATGGAATTGCAACTGCGCAAATCTTCACAGTTTTTAATGCCCGTTAAACTAAACCGGAGCGCAACAATTGAAGGTACTTATAATATTTATCCGGCGCAACCAATTGGTGAAAATAAGATTTTTAACGGTTATGAGTCGCTTGCAAAATGGATCATTGAACAAAAAACTGTTATCATAGACGGATACGCAGGGGTGTTTTGGGATAAGGTTAAATCGATGCTTCAAAAACAAATAGAAGCTGAAGGCTTAAAGGTAAACTGGATTGATACCGCGGCTTTTTTGAAGCCCGTTTCAGAAATTGAAACCCTGGTGCAACCCTACCTGGGTGCGGCAGATTCTGTATGGGGAACCAGGTGTTTACTTGAAATTAAAGACCTTTATGTATTTGAGGACCTGGCCGCACAATTACCTGACGATGGGTGTGATATTAATATCGTAATTGGTACGGCCGCGTCATTAGTAAATTGGGATTCTCCTATAATTTATATTGATCTTCCAAAAAATGAAGTGCAGTACAGGATGCGGGCCAATTCAGCTACCAATTTGGGTAGTGACCAGGTACAGGAACCATTCCTGATGTATAAAAGATTTTATTTTGTTGATTGGGTTTTACTAAACCAGCATAAAAAAGCAATACTTGATAAAATAACTGTATTAGCAGACGGACAATGGCCAACAGATATTAACTGGATGATGGTTGCCGATTTTAAGGATGGGCTAAACAAGATCAGCCATTCAACAATCCGTGTACGGCCCTGGTTTGAGCCGGGCGCCTGGGGGGGGCAATGGATAAAACAGCACATTCCAAATGTAAATGAGGATGTGGTTAATTACGCATGGTCGTTTGAATTGATAGTGCCTGAGAATGGGCTGGTTTTTGAAAGTGACGGTTACTTACTGGAAGCATCGTTTGATTTTTTGATGTTTTACAATCAAAAAAAGGTGCTTGGCAGGCATGCTGAAAAATTTGGTGATGAGTTCCCGATACGATTTGATTTTTTAGATACCTATGACGGCGGCAATTTATCTATCCAATGCCATCCAAAACTAAAGTACATACAGGAAACATTCGGCGAAACCATTACCCAGGATGAAACTTATTATATACTTGATTGCGAAAAGGATGCCCACGTATATTTAGGCTTCCAGGAAAATATAGATACTGAAGCTTTCAGGAATGAGCTGGAAAAAAGCCAGGATGAAGGTAAAGAAGTAAACATAACCGATTATGTACAATCTCATTCTGCAAAAAAGCACGACTTGTTTTTAATCCCTAATGGTACAGTTCATAGTGCCGGCGCCGGCAACCTTGTACTTGAGATAAGCGCCACCCCATACATCTTTACCTTTAAAATGTACGACTGGCTCAGGCTTGACCTTGATGGTAACCCAAGGCCAATTAGCATTGATCATGCCTTTAATAATTTAAATTTTGAGCGTAAAGGAAACCGCGTACAGGAAGAATTGATTTCGAGCCCCAAAGTTTTAGAAACAGGTAAAGATTGGGAACTTATCCATTTGCCAACACATGCCGACCATTTTTATGATGTTCACCGCATTGATTTTGATAGTGAAGTAAAGATAGAAACTGATAACTGCTGCCATGTGATGATGCTGGTTGAGGGCGAATCAATACTTATAAAAACTGTTGACGGATCAAGTCAAATATTCGCTTATGCCGAAACATTTGTAGTTCCGGCAGCGGCGAACAGCTATAAGGTTATCAATCTTGGTAAAAGCAAGGCAAAAGTTATTAAAGCATTTTTAAAATAACCCGATGAATACAGTAACAATAAATACTCCAACAAAAAAGAGCAATACTTACCTGTACCTGGTTTGCCTGGTAGCAGCCCTTGGCGGGTTTTTATTCGGGTTTGATACAGCTGTAATTTCCGGCACGGTTAGCCTGGTAAAACACGATTTTAACCTTGATGCCAATTACGAAGGCTGGTTTGTTAGCTGTGCTTTACTTGGCTGTATATTGGGGGTAAGCATTTCTGGTAAATTAAGCGATAAATATGGCCGAAAAATTGTGCTTATCCTCTCTGCAATTTTGTTTCTCGCTTCGGCATTGGGCTGCATGTTTTCCGGTTCATTTTCCGTATTAGTAATATTCAGGCTGATAGGTGGTTTGGGGATAGGTGTGGCATCAATGGTATCACCTTTATACATTTCTGAATTTTCACCTTCCCGTTTTCGCGGAATGATGGTTTCATTGTA
>JBDUDE010000572.1:0-4538 GCA_040003105.1 Mucilaginibacter sp.
CGGCCACCTCTCCAGTCTTTAGCCGATGGGCCGTCAACTGTTTTTTGAGTTGCAGTTACTGCGTGGATGGTGCTCATCAAACCTTCTTCTATACCGAAATTGTCGTTCAACACTTTAGCAATAGGCGCTAAACAGTTGGTAGTACATGATGCGTTCGACACAATGGTTTGCTCGGCTTTCAGTTCTTTATGGTTAACACCCATTACAAAAGTAGGAGTATCGTCCTTTGCAGGTGCGCTCATTACCACTTTTTTAGCGCCGGCATCAATATGTTTTTGGGCTGTATCCAGTGTAAGGAAAAGTCCGGTTGATTCAATAATAACTTCTGCACCAACCTCGTTCCATTTAAGGTTTGCAGGGTCTTTTTCAGCAGTTACACGGATAGTTTTACCGTTTACCACCAAATGACCGCCTTCAACAGCAATAGTGCCTTTGAACTGACCGTGGGTTGAATCGTATTTTAACATGTAAGCCATGTAATCAGGCTCAACAAGGTCATTAATACCAACAATTTCTACGTCGGGTCTGTCAATTGCAGCTCTGAATGCCAGGCGGCCAATACGGCCGAAACCGTTAATTCCTATTTTCATGATTTTCTTAATTTTTAATTTTGAGTAGTACGTTTAATTTTTGTTTGAATAATAAGTTAGTAAGTTGTTTATGGGTTCTTTAATTATGGTTGCAATTTTAAGATTTGCATCGTCGGCAGCAGCCTTTAACTGGTTCTGAAACGTTGCTGCTACAGAGCCCGCAAAATACAAAAAAGCTTCGGGATGTTCATCATGCAATGGTAATAAATAGGTTTGCATCAGCTTATCAAAACCCGTCTTTATTACGTTTTTTATATAACTATCTTCCTGATGCTCAACAAAAAAGTCGGTAAATGAGCTCAGGTAAACGGCGGGTTGTTTTTGCCTGTAAATCTTTTCGAGCAGGGTTTTGCGCTCGGGGTCATACCGTTGCACAAATTTCTTTCTGATGTTTTCCGGCAGGGTTTCGTTCATATAGCCTTTTACCAGCTGCCTGCCCAACCAGTTGCCCGAGCCTTCGTCGGCAAGGATATAACCCAATCCGTAATTATTAGGTTTTACCTTTTTGCCATCGTACCAGGCAGCGTTCGAGCCACTGCCGATGATGCTGATAATGCCCGGCGAGTTTTTGCAGCAGGCAATGGCAGCGGCAGTAATATCGTGTTCAACCGTTATCTTGCCGTGAATGAAAAATGTAGAAAAAGCATCGTGCACAGTATTCTTCAACTCGGTGGAGAAAGAGCCTGCACCAAAAAAATAAATACGTTTTATTTCTTCAGCGTGGTGTATAAGGTTGATGTTTTTCCTTAATAGTGCTATTATCTGTTCTCCGTTGTTAAAATAGGGGTTTATGCCGCCTGTTTTAAACGAGGCAATGGTCCTTTCCTTATCGAAAAGACGCCATTCAGCATAGTTTGAGCCGCTATATACAACTGCGTTCATTTATTTTTTTTAGATAGATAGTATTTCGGCCATCAGCATCAAATCTTCTTCCAGTTTAAATGTATGTTGGGTAAGGGCCTCTTCGAGGCTTGTTATTTTGATATGATTTGCCTCCAGGCCCACCATCGATTGGGTTTTGCCGGCAAGCAGTGCATTTACGGCTGCAAACCCTAAACGACTGCCCAGCACCCTGTCGAAAGCCGAAGGGCTGCCACCGCGCTGCAGGTGGCCCAGTATGGTAACCTTTACATCGTAGTTTTTTACTTCTTTCTGCACCTTTTTGGCAATATCATAAGCACCGCCGTTTTTATCGCCCTCGGCAACAATAACAATGCTTGATGATTTTTTATTGGTCTGGCCGTTTTTTAGATTTTCGATTAGATCGTCAATAGCGGTAGCTTTTTCGGGCAGTAATATAGCCTCGGCACCGCATGATATACCGGCACGCAAGGCAATGGCGCCCGAATCGCGGCCCATCACCTCCACAAAAAACAGACGGTCATGCGCATCGGCAGTGTCGCGTATTTTGTCGATGGCTTCGATAACTGTGTTGGTTGCAGTATCAAACCCAAGGGTATAAGTTGAGCCGTAAAGGTCGTTATCAATAGTACCGGGCACGCCCATAACGGCAATATCCGGGAATTTTTTCGAGAAACGCAGCGCCCCGGTAAAGGTTCCGTCGCCGCCAATTACTACCAAAGCGTCAATTTCGTGCTTTTTTAGGTTCTGGTAAGCAAGCTCCATGCCTTCGTCTGAGCGGAAGGGTAAACAACGTGCAGTTTTTAAAATGGTACCCCCTAAATTTAGTATGTTACTAACCGAACGGGGTTGCATATCGTACATGTCATCCTCTATAAGTCCTTGATAACCACGCCGTATGCCTGTAACCTGCAGTTTATTGTAAATTGCCGTTCTTACTACCGAGCGGATGCAGGGGTTCATCCCCGGCGCATCGCCACCCGAGGTTAAAACAGCGAGTTTTGAAATCTTGTGCATTTTTTAGCAATAATTTGAAGCTACGAAGATACTGTGTAAAATTTACACCATTAAATTTAATTTTTTTTTTTACATTAGCGCTTAACCAATTAACTTTAATTTTTTTACCTAATTTTTATCAGGTTGGAAGTTGCACTACCTACATTTAATTCAGTCTTTTCGATCGATTGTGTAATATTCGGTTTTGAAGCAGGTGAGCTTAAGATATTGCTTATTGAACGAAACCAGGAGCCATTTAAAGACTGGCTAGCCCTGCCAGGCTATATAGTTGAGCAGGATGAAAGTATTGACGATGCCGCCGAACGTATTTTATACGAGCTAACCGGCCTGCGCGATTTGCACATGCAGCAGTTTCACACGTTTGGCGAGGTAAACCGACACCCTCAGGGCCGTGTAATAACTGTTGCCTACTATGCGCTCATTCGTGTAAACGGGCAAAAAGAGCTCAGGCCGGTAACCCAATATGCCCGCAAAGCGTTCTGGCACCCGGTAAATGAACTGCCAAAGCTCGCATTCGACCACTCCGAAATATTTGAAACAGGCTTTAACAAAATACGCCGCCGTTTAAACTATCAACCGATAGCGTTTGAGCTGCTCCCCGAAAAGTTTACGCTCACCCAGTTGCAATCGCTTTACGAAGCGGTTTTGAACAAAAAGCTGGACAAACGTAACTTTCGCAAAAAAATGCTGAGCTACGGCTTTTTAAAGGAGCTTGACGAAAAACAAAAAGGTGTGTCCTACCGCGCCGCCAAATTGTACAAATTCGACCGGCGGAAATATGCGAAGATTTTTAATAATGAATTGAACCTGGATAAGTGAGAGTAGAGCCAAGAAATCAAGAGTCAAGAATCAAGATCTAAGACAAAAAGAAAGCCGGAATATCAACTTCCGGCTTTCTCTATCTTATATTTTTTCTTCTTGATTCTTGACTTCTTGAATCTTGATTCTATTCTCCACTATAACTGGTGCGCCATCTCCAAATGGTATTTCACCAGGTTATCTATAGGCGAGCGGATGATGTTGCCTACAATCATGCCGTTTTCAACTACCAGTTCTTCCAGCACATTGCGGAAGTTATAGCCTACTGAACCAATACAGTTGAAGGAATATTTTTGATAGTCAGGGTAGTGGGTTACCAGGTTACGGAAGAAATCTTCGAACGAGGTGCGCACTAAATTCCGTGAATATTCTATATGTACGTTATTGTCGTAAACAAATTTGCTGAAGCTTGCGCAAAAACGGTTTGCGCGGGGTTGGGTATAAACCTGCTCGTTTACATCATCAGGTGTAAGCTTGTAGGTTTCCCAAAACAGGTTGCGCACAACTTCGGGCATATAACCGCGCAGGTAGTCGGTTAATAATTTTTTGCCGATGTAGCAGCCGCTGCCCTCGTCGCCCAGGATGTAGGCGCCTGAATCGATATTCACCGTAACTTCTTTACCGTTATACAGGCAGGTATTTGTGCCAGTGCCCAATATCGCAGCGAAGCCTTCGTTATTGCCGAGCAACGCACGTGCGGCAGCCAGTAGATCGTGTCCGATGTTCACTTTTGATTTGGTAAATACGGCCTGCATGGCCTCTTTTACAATATTGCGCATCTCGTCTGTAGAGCAGCCTGCGCCATAATAATTAACTTCGGTAATCTCATCTTTCTCCAAATCAGATGGCAGGCTTTCCTGCAGCGACTGGATAATATACTCAGTACTTGAAAAATAAGGATTGTAGCCTTCTGTGTTGAAGTATACTTTTTTTCCTTCTTCGGTAACCAGGCACCAATTGGTTTTAGTAGAGCCACCGTCAGCAATTATGATCATAAAATAAGTTTATTTGAAAAAATCGGTTAAAAATATGATTTACTTATTGTAAAAAAAACACTTTACCCTTTTAAAAAGTAAAAATCTTCATTTTAAATTAATGTTGTGTTGTTTTTAAGCTTTTAAGAGCAGGGGCACTGCACCGTAAACCAGTACTAAGTTTATAAAATGGCTGTTTATTTAAAATTTAAATGTATTGCTTTATGAGGGCAATTGGTTTATAATTGTTTGCAATTATATATATAATTTAACAAAT
>JBDUDE010000895.1:0-4534 GCA_040003105.1 Mucilaginibacter sp.
GAAGATGTTTATCAGGTGCTTTGATGAATAGCCCACCTTATCTGCAATATTTTTTATGGTGATGCCGGCCGGGTTGCTAATTATGCTGGTTACGGCAAAATCAATAAATGGATTTACGGTCAGCTTGCTATAAAACTTTTTATTAAGCATGGCCTCGGCTAATGTAAACATGGGTATCCCGGGCAAGGTTTCCAGCAGACGCTCGCGCAGTTCCAAAAACACACCGGCTAAAATAAATTCGCCTTCAACCACCCGTCCGGCAATTTCAGTTAGCGGACGGCCGAGGAACGAATGCACCATTCCTTTTTTGAATTCGATGATAAACATTTCGGCGCCGGTGCCGGAGGGGATGCTGATAAACTTATTGCGGATGCCCGAAATCCAGAGCTTTTTAAACTGCTGACTTTCGGTCAGGGTTTCGTTATCGTAAATGTATTTCGGTTCGGCGGTTAGGTTGATGATGATTTCCACGTTACCGTTTGGTAAAAAGCGGTCGATGGTGTGGTTAGCCACATAGCCCTTGTAGTAGGTGAAGCCGGTGATAAACCGGTTGAGCGGGAACGAGGGAACGTGGTAATGGTGGGTCATAACCGCTGATTTTTATGATTGCGTTGATTTCGCTGATTGTTTGTTGGACCTAAAGTTAATAAAGAGGATGGGAATATCCTATAGGAGCGTGCGGACACTATAGTTCTAAGTTGCCAAACGCCAAGCGACATCAGGAAAATCCTAAAATCCTTTACTCAGGGTTCAGGCATTCACGCAAAACAACTGTCCTTTTTCTTTATTATAATATTTATCCACCCTCAAAACAATATTATTACCTTAATTGTTAATCAATCGATTGATTTTTTACTGCTGATAATCAGCACCTTAACGTAACATGACAATTAAATGATTCTATCAATCAATCGTTTGATTAATTTTGTTCAGGAAAAGCAATGGAAAAAGAGAAAACAGATAAGAAAGACCACATCCTGGATGTTGCTGAACGCGTGTTTTCAGACTACGGGTTTGATGGCGCTTCAACCCGCATGATTTCGGGTGAAGCTGGGGTAAATATGGCAATGCTTAATTATTATTTCGGCTCGAAAGAGGGATTGTTCCTCGCAATTTTTGAGCGGAAGATATCATCCTTTCAAACGCTGCTGCAAAACATCGGTGCCGATGGCAGCATGACATCGTGGGATAAACTGGCCATGTGTATCGATAAATATGTAGACCGCATCATCGTTAACAACTGTTTCCAGAAGTTGATTAACCGCGAAATTACCATGAATAAACGCGGGGAACTTACCGATAAGATTACCGGAATGTTGATGGTAAACGTTATCGAAATAAAAAAGATACTGGATGAGGGCATAAAAAACGGGAGCTTTTTTAAGGATATAGATATCCAACTGGTTATCGCCTCAATATTCGGCACCAAAAATTATATCATCAACACCCCGCATTTATCGTCGCTGATACTGGGGCACGATGTGCGGGACGAGAAGTTTATGGAAGAACAGCTTAAGCCCCGCATAAAAACGTACATGAAGAGACTTTTGAAAGCTTACTTAATGACCGACAATGACAACACAAAATAATAACATCGACCAACAACACCCTTTTAAAAGTACGCTGAAAACCTTTTTGCGTATTTTAATCCCGGCCGTTATTTTAACCTTGTTGCTGGGCGCAGCGGCAAAGGCGCAGGACCGCACCCTCACCCTGGACGAGGCTATCAAGCTTGGGCTTGATAACAGCAAGGTATTAAAGCTGTCGAAATCAAAAATTGACGAGGCGGTGTCTGTATATAACCAGGCGCTCGATGAGGCCAAGCCAACCGGCAAAGCCAGTTTTGGCTACAACCGTGCCGAAATACCGGCCAACAAACTTGAATTTGGCGAACAAAGCCTGTCGTTGCCTAAAAGTGCTGATGCATGGCTGGGCACGGTTTCAGTATCGGAGGTAATTTTTGGCGGCAATAAATTAAAATATGCCAAACAATCTACCGATTTGCTAACGCAGGTTAGCCGTTTGGATGCGGATAATGACAAGGACGAGATAGCTTACGACATAATTAATTCTTACTATGGTTTGTACAAGGTATTGCAAAGCAAAAAAGTAGTACAGCAAAACCTGGCATCTATCGATGTGCAGATTAAACAATCGCAACGGTTTTTTGAGCAGGGGTTGGTTACCAAAAATGATGTGCTGCGTTTTCAACTGCAGCGCTCAAACATAGAGCTGAACGGTATCGACCTGGAAACCAACCGCAAAATCATCAACTATAACCTGGATATCTTACTTGGTTTACCTGAAGGCACACAATTGGCAATAGCGCAGATAAACGAAGCCGACAGGCAGATCGCCCCGTTGACCAATTACCTTGATACCGCCATGAGCAATCGTATTGAACTAAGGCAGCTTGATTTACGCACCCGCTATGCCGAAACGGGCATTAAAAATGTAGAGGCCAACCTTTTACCAACATTAGCAGCATCGGGCAGCCTTTATTATGTCGACGTGGCTGCAAGCCCTATACCAAAAAGCGGTTCATATGTTACGCCCATAGCATTAGGCCTGAGCCTGAACTGGAACTTCGGCGCTTTGTGGACCAACAAAAATAAGGTGTCGCAGGCTAAAATTCAGCGCGAAGAAACGATCATCAACAAAGATATTAAGCTTGATAATGTAAAACGCGAGGTTAACCAGAGTTACCAGCAATATACCCAGGCGCTTGATAAAATTAAGCTGCTGCAAACCTCGATTGACCAGGCCGGTGAGAACAATAAAATACTGGAATCGAAATATAAAAGCAACATCGCATCGGCAACAGACCGTGCAGACGCTGAAACCTTACTGTACCAGGCGCAAATAAACCTGGAACTGGCTAAGGCCGACGCAGGGCTGGCTTACTATACCCTACTGAAATCGACCGGAAAACTTAATAAATAATACATAAACCAAAACACTACATACAATGGCAAAGGCAAACGAAACACAGGAAAACGAACCGAGAAAAAAACCGAACAGGGTGCTCCCGATAATACTGGGGACCATACTTGTAATTGGTATTATTTTCGGGATAAAAGAATATATATACTACGGCAAACACGTTGATACCGACGACGCGCAGGTTGACGGTAACATTAGCCCGGTTGTAGCCCGCGTTGGCGGATACGTTGACAGTATTTATTTTGAAGAAAACACCCACGTTAACAAAAACCAGGTACTGGTAAAAATTGACGACCGCGACTTTAAAGTAAAGCTTGAGCAAGCCGAAGCCGCCGAAACAGGCGCAAAGTCGAACATCGACGTTGGTCAAAGCCAGATTTTCGCGACATCTGCAAACTCGTCGAGCGCGAGGGCTGATGTCGCCTCGGCCGCAGCAAGACTGGAAAAAGTAAAAAAGGACTACGACCGCTACGCCAACCTCGTTAAAGATGGTTCGGTAACTCAGCAACAATTTGACCAGGCCAAGGCCGACCTTGAGGTTGCACAGGCTACTTATCGTGCTACGCAGGACAAATATAAAGCAGCGCAGGAGCAGGTTGGTACAACCAGGAGCCAATTGAACGTAACTCATACCGGCGTAAGCCAAAAGCAGGTTGATGTTGACTATGCAAAACTGCAGCTAACCTACACGCTGGTAAAATCGCCGGCTGATGGTATAACTTCAAAAAAGAATGTGCAGGTTGGTCAGCTGGTGCAAGCCGGGCAAACTTTGTTTTCGGTGGTGAATGACAACAGCTTATTTATCACTGCAAACTTTAAAGAAACCCAGCTTGATAAAATCCGCAACGGCCAAAAAGTGGAGATTGATGTTGACGCCTATCCTGATATCAAATTTGAAGGCAGCGTTTACAATTTCTCCCCGGCAACCGGCGCTAAGTTTTCACTATTACCCCCTGACAACGCTACCGGTAACTTTGTGAAGGTAGTGCAGCGTATCCCCGTTAAAATTAAAATCGACGGCAGCAAAGAGAACCTTGCAAAACTACGCCCGGGTATGAGCGTGAGTGTATCGGTTAGAGTGAAGGAATAATTTTAGTCCAAAGTCTTGAGTCAAAAGTCCTGAGTCGGTTTGACATGGGGATATACTGGGCTTAAGACTAATGACTACAGACTTAAGAGTTAGAAAAAATGGCTGAAACCGGCTTTAAAAAGTGGATTATTACCATCACGGTTATCGTTGCCTCCTTATTGGAGCTGATAGATACCACGATAGTAAACGTATCCTTACCCCAAATACAGGGTAACCTTGGCGCTACGCTGGAGGATATCGCCTGGGTAGTAACAGGCTATGCAGTAGCAAACGTAATTATACTCCCCATGTCAGGCTGGTTAGGCAGCCGCTTTGGGCGAAAGCAATATTTTATAACATCCATCATCGTATTTACCATTGCCTCGTTTTTATGCGGTAATGCAACCGGACTCGATGAGTTGGTAATATTCAGGATATTGCAGGGTGTTGCGGGCGGTGGTTTGATATCAACATCGCAGGCCATATTGGTTGAAACCTGGCCGCGTGAGCAAATTGGTACGG
>JBDUDE010000535.1:0-4532 GCA_040003105.1 Mucilaginibacter sp.
GGTTGATTTTTTATCGGTTGAAGATTGATTACAGGCCGACATCGCGAAAATGCAGACGGGCAATATAATTGCAGAAACGTTTTTAACAAGATTCATAGGGTTATAATGTAGTTTTGGTTTTTTATTGGTTTGGTATTTATTTGTCGTTTAGTTTCTTTATCAGGTCTGCTTCTTCCTGTTTGTATGGTGTTCCATCCTTACGGAAAATATCGTGAAACCATACTTTTGGCTCGCTGCCATCGGGCATTGGCGTATCCCATGCATAAATAGTATTGGTTTTTCCGCTTACAAAACCCCAGTTTATAGCACCCACGTTGTTCTTTTTCAACAAGGGCATGGTATTTTCAAACGTACTGCCACGCGGACGGGCCATGTATTCGGTACAAATTAGCGGGCGCTGATAAAGCTTTAAAAAATCAATTTCGTGCTGATGCATATCAGGAGATTCATAATTGTGATAAGTTATTACGTCCGAGTTTTCAACCTGCACCTGGTTAAGCTCTTTCAAATCCTGGTTCCAAACGCCAACGCTTACAGGTTGGTCGGGGCGTATTGCATGCGCCCAGGTAAATACTTTGGCCAGTAATGTTGCTGCAATTTTGTTTTTGTCGCCATTTCCAGGCTCGTTATATAAATCCCACAGTAATATGCGCTTATCATGCTTAAAAGTGGTAAGTATATCGTTTACATAAATCTGTAAGCCGGCATATTGGGCCGGGTTAGTAAGCGGCACGCCAGGGTCCTGCATCCAACCGGAGTTATGGATACCCGGTTTGGGCTCCGGCTGTTTGCCGGGTTGGGCATTGGGGTTCCAGCAATCATCAAAAAACACAAAAATGGTTTGTATACGGTGTTTATCGGCAATGGTCAGGTATTTATTCATCCTTGTTTTAAAGCCGGCGGGGTCCTCCTTCCATACCACACTATGCAGAAACACGCGCATGGTGTTCATTCCAATACCTTCGGCATAGCCCAGTTCGTGGTCAATTGTCGTAGGGTCAAATGTATCGGCCTGCCACATTTCCAGCTGGTTAATGGCCGTGCTGGGCGTAAAATTGGCGCCGTTTATCCATTTGTGCTGTGCATACCAGGCATTGGCCTTTTCAACAGACCATAAACCCGGAACGGGTGCTTTCTGCGCCGTAAGCGTGCCGCTAAATGTCAGCAGCAAACCTGCAAGCATTATTTTGAATCTCATACGTGGTTTTGATGGTTTATATATGTCAAACATACAATAAAAAACATAAAGACGGTAGTGGGATTAAAATTGTCTTATCATTTCGCACAGGGCGGTGCCCTGTGCTGACAAGTTGAACCCTTTCAGGGTTAGTAAATTGAGGTATAACGGTATGCCTGCCCCCCTGAAGGGTCAAACCTATCAGCGCAGGGCACCGCTCTGCGCGAGAACAACGTGCATCTATTGCGATGGCGCTTTTAAATACACACCTTCCTTAACCGGCACCCCAAAATTCGGCGAACCGTCTTTATTCCATGTAAACTGCTGCATCCTTGGCGAACGTTCTTTACCGCAACCCTGTCCCGGCTGCGAATTGGCGTGGTAAATTATCCAATCCTGCTTACCATCGGCCGATTTAAAAAATGAATTATGCCCCGGTGCGTACACTTTATTGGTGATTGACTGTTTAAAAACCGGCGTATCCGACTTTGCCCAGGATACCGAATCAAGCAGATTTTTATCTGCCGATGTGCTTAGCATCCCCAGCGCGTAATAATCTGTCCAGCATCCGCTTGCTGAATATATTAAAAACAGCTTATTTCCGTGCTTTAAAATTTCAGGGCCTTCGTTTACGTTTACATGCGGCGGGTTACTTTTTTCACCAAGGTCACCATATTTTTCCCAGCCGTATTTGGGACTCGATATTTTAACCCGCTTGCTGTCGACTGTCCACGGATTTTTTAGCTGCGCGATGTAGATATCCTGTTCACCGTTTTTATCGCCTTCCCAGCCGGCCCAAATCATGTACAGCTTGCCTTTGTTTTCAAATACAGATACGTCGATGGCCCATTTATCGGTTTCGTCGCTTACCTTTCCTTTAAATGTCCAATTGCCTTGCATAGGGTCGGCCGATGGGTTTTCCAGTACATAAATGCGGTGATGGTCGTTATCGCCGTCATCGGCAGCAAAATACATGTACCATTTATGGTTAATAAAATGTAGTTCGGGCGCCCAAAGCTCTTTTGAATATACGGTACCTGTGGGCGGCGTCCAGATGGTTTTATTTGGCGCCGATTTTAAATCGGCCATATTTTTGGTTTTATACAAAACCAGTTTACTGCCCATCGAGTTGGTATAGTAATAATACCCCGCATGATAAATCACCCATGGGTCGGCTCCTGAAGGCAGCAACGGGTTGGTGAATTGCTTAGCCGGCTGGCCAAATAACAAATTGGAAAATACACACATTAAGAGTATGACTACTAGTTTCTTCATATAGTTAATGTGCCCCGGTCGATGTTTAAGCCTTTTAAATATTAAAATAAATTAATCCGTGTTTACAAAAGGAACAGCAAATTTTGAGTTGGAACACTTTTAAGCTTAATTCACGGTGATTTAGCAACTATTATTAAATGTTTAAACATGTAGTATTTGAGAAAACACACCCATTATATCATCATAAACATCTGTTATGCAAGCATTTTCAGGCATTACATAAACCTTTACAACTGTTCCACCTGTTCCATGTGTTCCATTCGTTCCGGTGGAACACTACATCAAAAACTAAACCCTGTCAAATCAACCACCGCTGAATCGCAAATATAAGTAGGCACAATCCCGGTAGACGTTATCCTGTTATCAGCATCCTTTGCCAGCGTATTGCCCGACAAGACCAGCACCGTATCCAGCCCAAATTTATTGCCGCCCAAAATATCAGTTTGCAGGGTGTCGCCAACCATCACTATCTGTTTTTTGGTAATTGGCCTGTACTCCCGTATCATATCATAAGCAAACATAAACATCTGCGAATCGGGCTTGCCGAAACGGATAAACTGTTTGCCGATGATACTCTCAATCATAGCGGCTATCCCCCCAATCGCAATACCAACATCATGGATTGAAACAGGATATGCCCTGTCGGTATTTGCAACTATTACCGGTATAGTGCGTTTGCGCAGGATGTTGACGGTTTTATTTAAATCGGCGCACCAGTCGAAACCCTCGTCATCCAAAAAAGCAAGAGCATTAACCTTGTCGATATTGCTGCTGTTAATTTCGCTTACCGGCAAAGTGTGCAAGCCAGAACTTTCGATATAGTGCGATGATTCCGGTGTTCCTAAAAATGCCACTATCCCGTCGTCAACCTTTAAATCTAAATACTCTTTGGTAAGCATCCCCGATGATATAATCCTGTCGGCAGTAATAACAGACAAGCCGTTTTTATGATAACTCTCGGCCAATTGCGCCGGGCTGCGCGATGCGTCGTTGGTTACAATATAATATTCCTTGCCCTGCGCCAATAAGTATTCAAACGTCTTTTCAATGCCGGGCATTAATCCCTGGTAGGTCTTTATTACCCCAAACGCATCAAAAAATATGATATCGTATTTGTCAATTATCGATTTAAAGTTTTCTGTGCGGTGCATGTTAGAGGTTGGTGATTAGAGACAAGAGGTTAGTTAAAATTTAATTTGATATTTCGTTTCGGCTATGAACTATTAACCATGAACTACACTTACAATCCCAATGCCGCAATTATCTTCTCCGCATCAAAATCGCGGTCGACTGATGGCAGGTAGATTGAAAAAGCTTCTGATTGCAGTTTTTTGGCATATTGCTCATTAAAAAAGTACTTGCCGTCCTTAATCACGTAATTTAAAATAAAAAAGCGGTAAGCCTCTTTTAAAAAACGGATCTCATCGGCAGTTATGGGGTTCACTTTGTGGTATTCCTTTAAAAACAGGATAAACCTGTCTTCCATCATGGTTGTTATCACATAGCTGAATATGGTGCGGTCGCCCCTGTCTGAGCAAACGCGGCTGAAAAAGTAAAAGTCAAGCACCCGGTAACTCATCCTGAACCAGTCGTAATCCCAGCGCGAATAAAGTTCAAGGTTAGGTGTCACCGAAAAATTTCCAATGTTCCAGTCAATAAAAACAGGAATGATCTCAAACGACCGCATGTTATATGCCGAGCGGTTTTTGAGGAACATATCGCAATGATACTTCAAAAAGTCAACCTTCATGGCCGAGCCGAAGTGCTTTTCGTTGGTTTCCAGTTGCTGCTGCAAGGCAAAAATATCAGTACGCAATGTTTTTGATGATTTTGGCAAAACGTTTTTAACGCGTGAGCAGGCTTTATGAAACTTGCCCACCTGTTGCCCTAACTTACGGATGTGGTGATCTTCCAGCCGGCGCGGCAAATTATCCTGGATGCGGCTTGGGTTGTAAAAAACCACCCAGGCGTCCGTCTTTCCCTGCTTGTGGCGATAAATGTAAACCCGGTTGTTTTTTAACAACGATTTAGCAAGCAGGTTTTCGAACGGATAAAGCAGGTTATTTGATAAACTGTGAAT
>JBDUDE010000378.1:0-4531 GCA_040003105.1 Mucilaginibacter sp.
GGCCGTAGCATTACTTACCGATGCCGTATAGCTGGTGGTGCCTGCGGCAAACACCGGTGATAGTGTACCGCTGCTCAGTGTTAAACCAGCAAGGTTGGCGTTGGATGAGGGTAAGCGGGTGAATTTTATCGAATAGGTTTTTATGGTTGTACCATCCTGTGCTGTTATCACGGTATTAATTACATTGGCGCCTACATTTAACGGTATCGCGGCCGATGCTGTCCCGCTGGCTACGGCTACCCCGTTTACTTTTATGGTTGCGGTGGCGTCCTGCACGGTGGGCGTAATCTTAACTGTCGACTCGCTGTTAGGCACCGTAGTGGTATAATCCCTGTAATCAGCCCCGCTTACGGAAGTAAGCGTTGTTGCCGGCGTAAGTGTCAACGATTTTAACAATGCATTGGTTGAGGGTAAGCGGGTGAATTTTATCGAGTAGGTTTTTACCGTGGTGCCGTCTCCGGCAGTTACTACCGTATTAATTACATTATCGCCTACGTTTAGCGGTATCGACGCCGATGCTGCCCCGCTGGCTACCGTTACCCCGTTTACCTTTATGGTTGCCTGGGCATCCTGCGCGGTGGGCGTAAGCTTAACGGTTAACTCGGTGTTGGGCACCGTGGTTGTATAGTCCCTGTAATCAGCCCCGCTTACTGTAGTAAGCGTTGTTACAGGATTTATTGTTAAGCTGCTTAAAATGGCGTTAGTCGAAACCCGGGTTACTGTTAGTGTGTAGGTTTTGGTAGTTACGCCATCCTGCGCAGTTACTACTGTGCTTATCACATTTTGGCCAACAACCAGCGGCAACGCGGCTGATGCACTACCGGAGGCTACCGTTGTTCCGTTCACCTTGATAGTTGCAGTCGCATCCTGCACCGTCGGCGTTACTGTTATAGAGGCCGTCGCATTACTTACCGACGCGGTATAGCTGAGCGTGCCTGCGGCAAATACCGGTGTTAATGTACCGCTGCTCAGGGTTAAACCAGCAAGGTTGGCATTTGATGCCGGCAAGCGGGTGAATTTTATTGAATAGGTTTTTATCGTGGTACCGTCTCCCGCAGTTACTACAGTATTAATTACATTGTCGCCTACGTTTAGCGGTATTGCTGCTGACGCTGCCCCGCTGGCTACCGTTACCCCGTTTACTTTTATGGTTGCTGTGGCGTCCTGCGCTGTGGGCGTAATGGTAACTGTCGATTCGCTGTTAGGCACCGTGGTGGCATAATCCCTGTAATCAGCCCCGCTTACTGTAGTAAGCGTTGTTACAGGATTCACCTTTAAGCTGCTTAAAACCGCGTTATTCGAAATCCGGGTTACCGTCACCTTATAGGTTTTGGTGGTTACGCCGTCCTGCGCAGTTACAACTGTGTTTATTACATTTTGGCCAACAACCAACGGCAACGCAGCTGATGCGCTTCCGGATGCAACGGTTGTTCCATTTACCTTTATTGTGGCACCTGCAGCGCTGGCTGTAGGCGTTATTGTTATAGAGGCCGTTGCATTGCTTACCGATGCGGTGTAGTTGAGTGTCCCTGCGGCAAACACCGGCGTAAGCGTGCCGGAACTAAGCGTTAAATGTGAGAGGCTTGCATCGTTTGAAGTGTTGCTCAGCACGGGTAAAATAGTGGTGAACAAACCACGGCCATGGGTGGCTGCCGCTAATGTGCGATCGGAAGCGCGGAATTTTAACATATCAACCTCAACGTTTGCCAGTCCAGAGTTTGAGGGCGACCAAACTGTAGATGTGCTGTTAAGTAAATCGGTCGACCAAACGCCTAATTCGGTAGCTATCAGTGCCTTGGTTGTTGCCCCGGGATAAAACATGGCCCAGCGCACAGGCATATCGGGCAAATTGCCTTCAACCAGTGTCCAAACCGGTGTTGCTGCATTGGCATTCTTTGTTTCATAAATGCTTGGATATCCATAATTGAAATAAGATACCAGGATATGGTTCTCAGATGCCGGATCGACGGCGACACACGAAACTGACCCATAACCAAATCCATTTGGCGATAAAACAATTCCTGCGGGTGCGCCGTTTGCGTTATCAACCATGGCCACAGTACCGTTGTCAAGCCCAAAATATACCCGGTTGGCTGTTATTGGGGCAACCGTAACTGCTGTGATATTTGCATTGTTAAAGGCTGCGACACCTACTGCCGAAGTGCTGGTACCAGATGTGACATTGTTCCAACGGAAGAAACCGCCGGCCGAATAGCCCGAGTAGAGATTTTTTGAAACGGGATCGTAATCCGAAGGATTAATAAACGAGCCGGTATTTCCAAAAAAATGCTGAATAAAATTTACACCATTGTCTGTGGACACCCAAAAATTGTTGTAAACATAGGAGGTAAGCTGGATATTGCCGTTTGACTGGTCAATAAATGCATTTGCACCATCACCGCCCGTTACCTGGGTTGTGGGATTTATACCGGCAGTGCTGTATCGTTGTGTGCCGTTGTCCTGTGCGCCTGCCAGGGCATAGTTGGCATTGGTTGGATGTAGCGCTACCGAATAAAATTGTGTGACGTTATACCCATGATTTTTGTCGGCAAATGAAGGATGTGCCGCGGTAGCTGTCGAAGAGTAAAAAATACCGCCATCGCATCCCATCAAAAATCTGGTCGCCGAGCCAGGCGCGTATACATAAGCATGATGGTCGGCATGTACATACTGGTCAGCATTCAACCCAGCCACCTCGCCAACATACCATTGAGTTACTACCGTCCAGGTAGTACCACCGTCAATTGATCTTCCGCCATCCAAACTACCGGCATATACAACGTTTGCATTTGTTGGGTCAACAGCTGCCGCTATGGAATACCATGCCTGGCCATTGTTAAATGTGCTTCCTGTCGGCACAGTCTTAACTGTCCAGGTGTTAGTAGTTCTATTGTAACGCTGAAAAGAAGTGAGGCTGTACGAATTAGTCCCTTCAAACAAGGCATAAACCGTACTGGAGTCTCCCGGCGCGCAGGCAAGTTTAATGCGCCACCAACTGGTGGTTGAAGGCGTAATGGTACCCGATGTGTTTGGCGTTATATTGGTCCATGTTCCGGAATCTCCTGTGGCTGCCCCGTTAACCGCAAAATCAGAAATGTATATATGGCCCGCACTAAAAACACCATCGCTCGCATAAACATCGCCATTAGCTGCCAATTGAACATCGGCTGCACCAGTAGTGGATATTGCCGTGCTCCAGGAGGAGCCCCCATCGCCCGATTTCATTATGCCAAAATCCCGCGCGGCTAAATATACACTGCCATTTTTATCAACTGCTATGGCATTTATGTTGGTATAAAACGAGGTGCTGATTAATCTTGTCCAGTTAACGCCGCCGTCAGTACTTTTCCAAACGCCGAGGCCCTGAATAGCATCGCCGTTGTAGAATCCTTCACCAGTAGCAGCATAAATCTCTTTGAGGTTAACCGGGTTTTGAGCAATACAACTGATGGCTATATTTTCAAAGAAATCATTTATCTTAGTCCATGATACAGGCGATGCTGTAATATCATTTGTAACCCATAAACCACCGCCCACACCACCGGCAAACACTTTTTTGTAGCCATTTGCGGCATCGCCTAAATCAAACATTAAGGCCCTGGTGCGGCCACCTACGTTATTTGGGCCTCTTTCATTCCAGGTTATGTCGCCTATCGAAGCGACCGGAGTAACAACACCTGGTGTATTTGCCGGTTTTATAAGGTTGGCTCGCTGTGCTACTAATCTGTCTTTGATTTTCCGGGCTATTATCAGCCTTTCAGCAGGCACTGCATTTATTGCCGGGTCCTTTGTCCGGGCTGTTTCCTGTTCCTGGCGAGCGCTTATATCGTCGTCTATGCCATCTTCTGGGTGTTTTTTATCCTTGTCGAGGTCTTTGTCTTTAATATTGGCTTTGTCCCGGTCGCGGTCTACAACTACTTTTTTTGCTTTTGAAACCTGCCGCGGGGTATCGGCAACGTTGACGGTGCTACTAACAGCCCGCAATTTTTCCAATAAATCTTCCCGGTTTAACGCTGTAGCATTTTGAATAAATGCACCAAACAATAAAACCAATAAAATTTTACCAAATGTTTTTAAGTAAAGAGTTTTCATGTGACGGGGTATTGAATTGTGATTATTCCGTTATTGGTACAGCCAGGTATTGAATTTGCTTTTGGCGAAAAATAAGAGACTGTCTTCAATCGATAGCATTAGGACTAGATTGATTTTCTTTTTAAATATAGGTATTAATTTTAAAAACAAAATATTTTAATAATCTTTTGACGGCAAAAAAAGAAAAAAACGTAATTGAATTATCTTATTGTTATACAATTGATTAGCTTGCTAATGCGTCGCGAACTCTTACATTCATCAGGTGAATATTGATGGGAATATAATAGTTGATAATATGCAAGCTACATTAAACCGGATTTTAAAATCATAATGTTATATTTACGACACAGGATGTACCGTTAATCACAATTTTATCAAAAAGGCTTTTTCCATATTTTTAATTACATTAATTGGGTATTACTCATTCGGCGCATCGTTA
>JBDUDE010000067.1:0-4528 GCA_040003105.1 Mucilaginibacter sp.
GCGCCAAGGCGCAGATTGAATCGCATGTTAAATGGTCGTACGCGGCGAAAAAAATCAGTGCCACCGAAGCTGTGGTTTTTATAAAGGCCACTATTGACGATAAATGGCACATTTACGGCCTCGATGTTAAGGACGGCGGACCAATAAAGACCTCGTTTACCTTTACAAAATCAAAAGATTATGCAACTGTTGGCCAGCCCACGCAGCCAACCCCGATAAAAAAATACGAAAGCACGTTCAAAATGGACGTTACCTATTTTGAAAAATCGGTGGTATTTCAGCAAAAAATCAAACTAAAATCAGCCAATGCCACAGCTGTTAAGGGCCAGTTGGAGTACATGACCTGCAACGACCAGAAATGCCTTCCACCGGAAGATATTGATTTCACTATCCCTTTAGGTAAATAATAAAAAGCGTGAAAAAGTACCTTACCCTGTTTGTACTGCTGGGTTTCAGCGCTTCGGCCTGGGCACAAATTGACAGCCCGGTAAAATGGTCGTACGCGTCAAAAAAGACCGGCGATAAAGAAGCTGTTGTTTTCCTAAAAGCTACCATACAAAAAGGCTGGCACATCTATTCGCAAACCAAACAGGGCGGCCCTGCCAAAAGTTCGTTCACGTTTTTAAAATCAAAAGACTACACACCGGTTGGTAAAATTGTTGAGCCCAAACCACTTTCGAGGTATGAGCAAGCCTTTGGCATGAACATCGGCTATTTTGAAACCGCCGTTGTTTTTCAGCAAAAAATAAAATTAGGCGCGGCAAAGTCGCCTGCGGTTAAAGGCAAGCTTGGCTACATAGCCTGTAACGACCACAAATGCAACCCACCCGAAGAAGTTGAATTTAACATACCTTTAAGCAATTAATATACATAACAATGAACCGTGCGGTTAACAGGTACTCTTTTAAACGGTATTTAATTCTTTTTTTAGCTATTGCCGCATTTGCGGTTACAGGTATAAGTCCGGCAAAAGCATTTCAAAGTAAAAAGGCTGATACGGTATCGACTGCGGATGTGCAGTTTACGGATATACCTACGGCGGCAGATAGTTTAAAAGCTTTTAAAAAGAAGCAGGCGGAGTTGAAAAAGGCAAAAACACAAGCTGTAGTTAAAGCTGTTCCTGCCGAAAAGCCAAAAACACTTTGGGAGATTTTTATTAAAGGGCTGCTCGGGGGCTTTACCGCTATATTACTACCTTGTATTTATCCTTTATTGCCTTTAACAGTTAGCTTTTTTACCAAAAAAAGTGGATCGAGAGCTAAAGGTGTCTTACAGTCGTTACTGTATGGGCTTTCCATTATTGTTATTTACGTTTCGCTAGGGATGCTTATATCCATCCTGTTTGGTTCCGATGCGCTTAATGCGTTAGCAACTAATGGCGTATTTAATATATTTTTCTTTTTACTGCTGGTTGTTTTTGGTATTTCGTTTTTGGGTGCATTTGAAATTACCTTGCCAAGTTCATTAGCCAACAAGCTAGATGCCAATTCGGACAAGGGCGGCCTCGCGGGGATTTTCTTTATGGCAGCAACCTTAGTAGTTGTTTCATTTTCATGTACAGGCCCGGTAATCGGGACCTTGCTTGTTGATGCAGCGTCAAAGGGTGACCGTTTGGGGCCGGCGGTTGGTATGTTGGGTTTCTCATTAGCGCTGGCACTGCCTTTCACAATCTTTGCCCTTTTTCCATCTGCGTTAAAGAGCCTGCCAAAATCGGGCGGATGGCTAAACAGTGTAAAAGTGGTTTTGGGCTTTTTAGAACTTGCTTTTGCCCTAAAATTTTTATCAAATGTGGACCTTGCTTACCACTGGAATTGGTTTGACCGGGAGATATTTTTATCGATATGGATTGCAATAGGTTTATTAATGGGGTTGTACCTCATCGGCAAAATAAAATTTTCGCATGATAGTGATATGCCTTACCTTTCAGTGCCGCGCACGTTTATTTCAATTGGTGTATTTGCTTTTGTTATTTATATGATTCCCGGCTTGTGGGGAGCGCCGCTTAAATCAATAAGTGCATTTTTACCTCCGATAGCAACGCAGGACTTTGACCTTTCACAAATACCGGCAAACACTGCGGCTACTGCCGATACTAAACAGTCATCGATAAAAGTTAAAAAATATGCAGGCAATTACGACCGTATTAAAACCAGGGGACTGGACGCGTGGTTTGACTACGACCAGGCATTGCAGGTGTCGAAGGAATTACACAAACCCATATTGATAGATTTTACAGGCTTTAATTGTGTAAACTGTCGCAAAATGGAGAGTGATGTGTGGACAAACCCTCAAGTATTTAATCACCTGCGAAATGATTTTATTTTATTACAGCTTGTAGTTGATGATAAAGCGGCGTTGGAGCCGAAAGAACAATTCACTTCGGAATATAGTGGAAAAAGAATAACTAATTTGGGTGGCAAGTGGAGCGATTTGGAAGCCTCCCGATTTAATTCAAATTCGCAGCCCTTATATGTAATGCTTGATAGCGACGGCAATTTGATGAATGATAAAAATGGACAGGTGATAACCCCATCGCCAGCTAATTATAAAATACCAGGCTATTTGAAATATTTGGAAAGCGGCTTAGAAGCGTATAAGAATAAAAGATAGCGCATACATTTTATAAGACTATATACAAATGTGTTCCGCAGAACAGTACATTATAATTTAAAACAATAAATACTTAAATTAGCATCATCATCCTATGAAGCTAATTTATTTTTATACCATTTTTTTTCTGTTGGCTTTAAGCGCCTGCTCCCCCAAAGGCCCTTATGCCCTTACCAATAAATTTTATAAAGACAAAACCAGCGGCTTTGCAGAAACCATAAAACAGGAATTACCGGCGACGCTTGCCGATAGTGCCGGTGTGCCTATCCCCTCAGAGTTTGTAGGCACCGTAAATTTTGGTATCCGCAAGCCAAATTATGTAATTATCCATTTTACGGCACAAGACTCAGTACAACAAACACTTAAAACCTTTACTGTCACCGAAACGCAAACCAGCGCGCATTATGTTATCGCCAAAAACGGGAAGGTGTTCCACATGGTGAACGATTACCTGCGCGCCAACCACGCCGGCCTGGGCAAATGGGGCAGTGTTACTGATATGAACAGCTGTTCGATAGGTATCGAAATTGACAACAACAGCCATGAACCATTTACGGATGCACAAGTAAACAGCTTGCTGGTATTGCTGGCCCAGTTGAAAAAATCTTACAATATCCCCCAGGCAAACTTTATTGGGCACCAGGACTTTGCACCCAAACGCAAACCTGATCCGGGGCCGCTTTTCCCCTGGAAAACGCTGGCACAGCATGGCTTTGGGTTCTGGAGCGATGACCTCTTAGAACTGCCACCGGATAACTTTGATTATACCATTGCACTTAAGCTGATAGGCTATGATACGTCCGACATTAATGCGGCGATAGTCGCTTTTAAGCGCCATTTTATACAGTCGGACATCAGCCCCCAGCTAACTCAGCTGGACTTGAATGTATTGTATAATGTGTATCAAAAATATAGCTTATAGCCTTCCGGCTATTTTTCCTACCAACCAATAACATATATTTGTTGCTGTGAAACCGGCAGAAATTAATTTAAAGTGGAGTGCGTTGCAACAAAAGGTTGCAGAAGAATTTGATAACGAGAAACCCGATATAAAGGTAATGTTGTTTCTTATCGGCGTGCAGGAATTGGGGCAGGGCCCGCGTAAATTCAGCAAGCGGCAAAAGGAAGAGCTGATGCACATTGCCAACTGCAAATTGTTTAGCATGATGGGTTTTTATGAGCTGGAAGGCCTGGACCAGGATGGCTGGCCACACTGGAAACGGGTGGGCGTAATCCCTAACTATGCGTTGCTTGAACAGGAAATGGTATTGAAATCTTTAATTATCGATTATTTCCAGGAGTTGGGATTTATTGAGTAAGTCGGGAAAGTCCGGAAGAAGCTGCAATAATTTTATAGACAGATATGAAAAAACTTTTTACTACAGCTCTCGTCTTACTGGCCATAACCACTGCCTTTGCCAAAGGCCCTAAAAACCAGTATGTGCGCATCCATACCAGCTATGGCGATTGCATCATCCGCTTGTATAACGAGACGCCCAGGCACCGCGATAATTTTATAAAGCTGGTAAAACAGGGTTTTTATAACGGCACTTTATTCCATAGGGTGATACAAAACTTTATGATACAGGGCGGCGACCCGGACTCGAAAGATACCACCAAAGCCAAGCCCGGCGTTGAGTTGGGCGATGGCGATGTGGGGTACACTGTCCCCGCTGAGTTTCGGGACAGCCTTTTCCATAAACGGGGTGTTCTGGCCGCCGCGCGGGATGACAATCCGGCCAAGGCATCGAGCGGTTGCCAGTTTTATATTGTTGAGGGCAAACGTTATACCGATGGCAAAATGGACACGCTGGAAACAACCCGTTTAAAAGGTTTTAAAATACCGGCCTGGCAACGCGAGATCTACAAAACCGTTGGCGGCACCCCGCAGCTCGACCACAATTACACCGTGTATGGC
>JBDUDE010000991.1:0-4520 GCA_040003105.1 Mucilaginibacter sp.
TTAGAACCAAGAGCCAAGAATCAAGGCTAGGTCGAAAAAAAAATAAAAGCATAATAAAACGAAATCTACAGGGTAGATTTGGGTGAATACAAGATAAGCGATCCCCTCATTTTTAGCTTGATTCCCGACCCTCGGTTTTTAACTCTTATTCAACCAAATATTAAATAAACACATTATTAAACTTACACTAAAACTATTACGATGAAAAAAATTAACATTATCTATTGGGTGGCAACCGGGTTGCTGCTTGCACTGATGCTCTTCTCGGGCGTACAAAGCATTATTAACGGCCCCGACTCTGTCAAAATAATGCACGACGTTCTGGGTTATCCTAACTATTTTACCCCATTTTTAGGTGTGGCTAAGGTATTAGGCGTAATTGCAATACTTGTTCCCGGCTTCGCTAAATTAAAGGAGTGGGTTTATGCAGGCTTTACATTTGATATGCTGGGCGCTGTATATTCATTCCTGGCGATAAAGAGCCCCGTTAGCGGCATTGCACCATTTGCGCTGTTTTTTGCGCTATTAATTGTCTCTTATATTTATTTCCATAAAAAGTTGGCCGCGAAGGCTTCGAGCCCGGCCTGAAAATTATCATGACCGAATCAACAACATCAATAAATAAAACAAAACGTTTTTTTTCATTACTAAAACAAGCCATTAACGGCAAAACCGAGCAGGACTACACCGTAGGCAGCATCCGCAAGGCAGTGTTTCTGCTGGCCATCCCCATGATTACGGAGATGATAATGGAATCCGTCTTTGCCCTGGTAGATATCTACTTTGTAGGCAAAATAGGTAACGCTGCAGTAGCAACACTCGCTTTAACAGAGTCGGTTCTTAGTCTTGTTTACTCAGTAGCCATCGGCTTAAGTATGGCGGCAACTGCGCTGGTTGCCCGCCGCGTAGGTGAGAAAAATTTAGATGGCGCAGCACATGCAGGTATGCAAACCATCTTGTTCTCAACCGTTCTTTCGTTAATTATATCGTTCACCGGCGTTTATTTTGCCGGGAATATACTGCACCTGATGGGAGCCAGTAACAGGATGATTGCGGAAAACATCGCGTATACGCGCATAATGTTTGGCGGTAACATTGTAATCATGCTGCTGTTCCTTATCAACGGGATATTTCGTGGCGCTGGCGATGCGAGCATTGCTATGCGTAGCCTGATAATTGCAAATGTTTGCAACATTATTTTATGTCCCGTGCTTATTTACGGGTTAGGGCCTATTCCGGCTTTGGGTATAAAAGGGGCGGCTATTGCCACTACCACAGGCAGGGGCATTGGCGTTTGTTACCAAATGTACAGGCTGTTTATTCGTAAAGGCCTGCTGCATTTTTACGCTGCCCAAATACGGCCGCATAAAGAGTTGCTTACACAAATTGTAAAAATAGGCAGCACCGGCACTATTCAGTTCCTGGTAAGTTCGGCAAGCTGGATTTTTTTGGCGAGGCTGATGGCGGGATTTGGTGAAGGTGCGATGGCTGGTTACCAGGTGGCGATACGAATGCTGATATTCTTCCTGTTACCGGCATGGGGACTAAGCAATGCCGCTGCAACGTTAACCGGTCAAAACCTTGGCGCGGGCAAACCCGAGCGCGCTGAACAAAGCGTTAAAACAACGGCGGGCTACTCTGTAATTTACATGGTATGCGTAAGCCTGTTCTTTTTCGTATTAGGCACGCCTGTAGTAAATTTTATGAATAGCGACCCGCAGGCGCGGCACTTTGCTATACAGGCATTACAAATAATCAGCCTGGGCTACGTGTTTTTCGGCATCGAAATGGTGATGATGAACGCCTTTAACGGGGCGGGGGATACGCAAACGCCAACTTTGGTTAATCTTATCGCATTCTGGCTATTCCAGATACCGGTGGCATGGGTATTAAGCACACATTTTATAAAAGAACCGAGAGGCGTTTTTTATGCTGTATTGATATCGCAGGTGGTGGCAGCCGGGTTAAGTTATTACCTGTTTAAAAAAGGCAGGTGGAAGAGCGTAAAGGTTTAGGTAAATACATTAAAATTCACATTATTATGGTAGAGATATTCAGAACTAACGTGAAAGACAAACGAACGGCCGGCAAGGTGCTAAAAGCATTACAGGCACACTTACCCACCTTTCGTTTTAATTTCGACCTTGAGGATTGTGACCGCATATTACGCGCACAAAGCAACGGCTGCCCGGTTGAATGCACAAAGATTATGCAAATAGTTAAAGGCCATTCAATTGAAATAAGCCTGTTCGAGGATTAGTTAATAACAAGAGATTTGTCAACTTTTTAAAAGTTGACAAATTTTTTTTTGCTCATTCCGCACCTAAGTCTACCATTTTAATCTTAATCACTATCTTCTTCACCACATCATACCCCGCTACCTTAATATTGGGACGATGTGCATCACTTGGGAAAAATAGGAAAAAGGTTCCGGGCATAGCTACGTAATACTGCCCCTGGGCGTTGTAGTTGGCGCTGTCGCCGGCTTCGTTATATGGCTTGGTAACGGTGGCTTTGCTCACCGGGGCCACCCCGATAGTTTCCTGTCCTTTTATAACATATTGCAAATCGATGTACTTGCGGTGCGACTCCCATGCCGATGCTTCGAATTCTTTTGAGGGTGCCTCGGTAATGGTAGCATAAACGTTGGTGCCATCTATTGGATATTTTCCCGGTTTAAGTTTCGTAAGGTCGCTGTCGCGTAAAAATGCAAAGGATTTGTCCCAGGCGGCCTGGTTCCGGTGGTATTGTTCGGCAAATACTTTTTTATTTACCGATGTATCCAGGTTTAGCTTAAGGCCGTTTTTCCATTCATTTTTGTTGACCCAGTCGGCAGCAGTGCTTTTAGTCCAGGTGTCTTGCGCTAGTACTGAAACAGTTATGCCCGAAAAAACGATAAGCAGCAGTAAGGTTTTATAAAATTGCGGTGATTTCATGGTACAATTAGTTTTTTTATTTGTTAGGTTTTTATGGTGACGTAATTTAGTTTAATTTGTAAATACTATTTTACCTTTTTTTTGAACACGTAAATAGTAACTTTGGTTTCACTTACAATATTCACAAATACCTTGAAAGTTCTGCATAGCGTACACCCCGACGATTTTAAAAGTTACGACACATCTTTAATAAGAGAGCGGTTTTTAATTGATAATACTGTTCAAAAAGACGAAATTAATTTTGTTTACACGCATTACGACCGTATGATTGTCGGGACGGCACACCCGGTAACACAAACATTAACTTTAGTGAACTACCCCAACCTGCGTGCCGACTATTTCCTTGAACGCCGCGAAATGGGAATAATAAACGTGGCGGGGGATGGCATTGTCACCGCTGACGGGCAAAGCTTTGAATTGAAAAAGTTTGAGTGCCTGTACCTTGGCAAAGGAGTAAAACAGGTAACTTTCGCCAGCAATAACAATACTGATGCAGCGGTTTTTTACATACTTTCGGCCCCGGCGCATATGGCTTACCCTACAACATTTATGGGGATAAACGACGCTGCAAAAGTTGAAGCAGGGAGCGCTACAACCGCTAACCTGCGCACCATTAATAAATACATCCATGCCGATGGGATAAAAAGTTGCCAGCTGGTAATGGGCTTAACAATATTAAAACCCGGCAGCATTTGGAACACCATGCCGGCACATACACACGACCGCCGCATGGAGGCTTATTTTTATTTCGATTTGCCTGAAGGTCAAAAAATTGTGCATTATATGGGCAAAGGTGATGAAACACGCCATATTATGCTGAATAATTATGATGCTGTGGTATCGCCACCATGGAGCATCCACTCCGGCAGTGGTACCTGCAATTATAACTTTATATGGGGCATGGCAGGCGAAAACCTCGACTATACGGATATGGATGCGATTTCGATAAGCGACTTAAGATAGATGCAAGATTCAAGAAGTCAAGATTCAAGAAAGAAAGGTTTAGACGCACGGATTTTACTCGCCACTGCGATATCGCAGTGGAAAATATATAAATATCAACTTAAAAAAACGTCTTGAATCTTGACTTCTCGATTCTTGACTCTCTTAAAAATTATGTCAGATAAATTTTCATTAAGCGGAAAAGTAATAGTAGTAACCGGTGGTACCGGTATTTTGGGTAATGCCTTTGTAAATGGCATAGTTGAGGCTGGTGGCACAGTTGGTATACTGGGCCGTAATAGCGCCGTTGCCGAAGAACGAGCGGCTGCCATCAATGCTAACGGCGGTAAAGCTATTGCTTTGGTTGCCGATGTGATGAAAATTGATGAGTTGGTTGCTGCAAAAGATAAAGTGCTGGCAGCCTTTGGCCGTGTTGACGGCCTGGTAAACGGCGCAGGTGGTAATATGCCGCAAGGGGTGCTGCAACCCGAGGAAGATATTTTCAGCATGAACTTGCAGGGGATGAAAGAAGTGCTGGACCTGAACCTTTGGGGAACCTTAAACCCAACCCAGGTTTTTGGCGAAGCAATTGCTGCAACCGGGAAAGGGAGCATTGTAAATATATCATCCATGAACTCAAAA
>JBDUDE010000239.1:0-4518 GCA_040003105.1 Mucilaginibacter sp.
TGCACGTATTTACTTACTCCGAAAGGGAGAATACACTTGCCAGCGAAATGAGCGGGGTGGTACCAGGTTCAACCCGTGCGGAGCGGAGCAAAATGCTGCATATATTGTCGGACAAAAAACGCAGGGCATTTTACGAAAGCCAGCTTGATAAAATGGATGAAGTACTGTTTGAGGGTGATATTAAAGACGGTTTTATGCACGGCTTTACCCGCAATTACGTAAAAGTAAAAACGGAATACGACCCCTTGCTTGTAAATGAATTGAAGACAGTGCACTTAACAAAAATATCACCCGATGGTGATGTTGAAATAACCGAAAGCGAAGAAATATTGGCCCATTAACCCTATCTTGCCCCTAAATTACCAACCATGTTTCCAAATTTATTTTACCTTATACGTTACCTTACAGGGCTCGAAATTCCGGTTTTACAAATAATACAAACGTTCGGCTTTTTTGTGGCCATTGCGTTTATGGGCGGTTATTGGGCTTTTGCACAGGAATTCAAGCGCAAAGAAAAACTTGGTGTAATCCATTCGTTTAAAAAAATGGTTACCGTTGGTGCTCCCGCATCATTTGCCGAACTGCTTGGCAACGGCGTCTTTGGTTTTATAATTGGCTATAAACTAGTTGATTGTGTGCTTAATTTCCATACCCTTGTTGATGACCCGCAGGCGTTTCTACTGTCACTGCGCGGCAACTGGCTGGGCGGTATAATTGGCGCTGCCGCTTTTGTGTATTGGGCATATTACGAGAACAAGAAACAACTTTTACCAACTCCCAAAAAAGAAAACATTACCGTACACCCTTACGAATTAATGGGCAACATATTGCTTTGGGCCGCAGTTTTTGGTTTTCTTGGTGCCAAGGTATTTAATGCGCTCGAAAACTGGGGCGATTTTATGAAGGACCCTGTGGGCATGCTGGTAGGTTTTAGCGGCCTTACTTTTTATGGTGGTTTGATTTGCGGCGGTGCTGCTGTGTTATATATAGCTAATAAGCACGGCATTAAACCGCTTAATATGCTTGATATTGGTGGACCTGGCATGATGCTGGCGTACGGCATTGGCCGGATAGGCTGCCAGATGTCGGGCGATGGCGATTGGGGTATCGACAACGTTACCCCCAAACCACATTGGCTAAGCTGGATGCCAAACTGGATGTGGAGCTTCAACTTCCCGCATAATGTAAATAATGTTGGCAACGTAATACCGGGCGACACGGAAAAGTTTAATCGTGTGCTTTCATTCCCGGTATATCCAACATCATTTTATGAATTCGTTATCTGCATTTTATTGTTCTTTTTCCTCTGGAAAATACGCGACAAGATAAAAGTGCCAGGTGCAATGTTTGGCATCTACATGATACTCGCGGGTGTTGAACGTTTCTTTATTGAACGGATACGTGTAAACACACATTACCATGTGGCAGGCATTAGTTTTACACAAGCCGAAATGATTTCTGTGTTAATGGTACTGGGCGGAGCGGCATTGATTTTTACCGGCTATAAAAAGAGCCAGACCCAGTTAAAACATGTCTGAGATTAACTTGGGGAATAAACTACTTGATAACCATATTGTAAGGTTTGTTTTTTCGGCGGGATTGGGTTTTTTGATGGATAATTTGGCATTTAACCTGCTTTATCATAACCTCTTGGTTCAAAAGACTTATTATATTATATTTTTCACGACTCGTAATTACACACTTTCACTGGCCATTTCCTATTGTATTGGCGTGATGGTTAATTTTATAATAACGAAGTATTTTGTTTTCTCGCAATCGAAATCATCATCATTAAGACAATTTGTAAGGTTCGTTTCTGTCGCTATCATTGGTTTTTTCGCGAATTGGGCCATTTTTAAATTATTCATAAAAGCCTTAAACATGAATCCGTCCATTGCAAGGCCACTTGCCGGATTGAGTTTGTTTTTTGCCAGCTATTTTATTCACAAGGCTTTCTCGTTCAGCCTGGCGTTAAGGCATCAGAAGATTAACGAGCACTAATTTAATGTGGGTTAAGTTGTCAAAGCGTTCCATTTTCCGGAACGCTATATAACATTCTGATTACTGCGTGTTCTATTTTTGTTAAAAATATAGGGGGCTCGTTCCGCAAAATTTACGCTTTTTGTTGATCGATCCTGTTTCAAGGCAACCATCAATCGCTATTTTTCAAAAAAGAAATATTTCTCTTCAATCCGCTAAACTTGGTCCGTTTTACAGCTGAATTTTTAAATACTTTTTGAAAAACGTCTTCCGTTATTTCTTCCCAGTCTTTTTTATTGAGATGTAGTAAATCAGCATGTGGGGTAAAAGATGGCTCTATATTTAGTACAGAAAATTTGTTCCAGGGGCACACATCCTGGCAAACATCGCATCCAAACATCCAGTTATCCATTTTACCACTAAACTCTTTTGGGATCTCGTTTTTTAGCTCGATGGTTAAATAGGAAATGCACCGGCTGCCGTCGACAACGTAAGGCGCTACGATGGCATCAGTGGGGCAGGCGTCAATGCAGCGGGTGCAGGTGCCGCAATGGTCGGCAGTAGGGGCAATATCATATTCCAGTTCGATATCCACAATCAGCTCCGCCAGAAAAAAGAAAGACCCGGCCTTTTGATTGATGAGGTTAGTGTTTTTTCCAATCCAGCCCAAACCTGCTTTTTTTGCCCAAGCTTTATCGAGCACCGGGGCCGAATCAACAAAAGCCCGGCCGCCAACCTCACCAATTTTTTCGTTTATTGTTTCATGCAATTGCTTTAGTTTTTCCTTTATTACACGATGGTAGTCAGCACCGTACGCGTATTTTGATATTTTAGGGCCCGAGGCATCAACCTGTACATCTTCGGTATAATAATTAAGCCCTAAGGAAATAACCGACTTTGCACCGTCCACCAGTAAACGTGGGTCGAGCCGTTTATCAAAATGGTTTTCCATGTACTGCATTTCGCCGTGCATACCTTTTTTTAGCCACGCTTCCAGTCTTGGGGCCTCTTCATTAAGAAAATCAGCTTTGACAATGCCGCAAAATATAAAGCCAAGGTCTTTGGCTTCATCCTTAATAAGCTGGCTATATGCTGACCTGTTTTGCTGCATTTGCCACAAATATAATACAAAACAAAATTGAAACGTCGAAGTTCACTTTAATCGATATTTAACTTTTGTGATATTTTTTATCATAAAAAACTGTATTTTTTAATTGTGGTGTAGTTATTGATATAAAAGAGTAGATATGCTTCAGCTGATAAACAATTTGCCGCCTCACGTTGCCGGACTACACGCATTTGCAGAAGTTACCGAAACGGACTATGAGGAAGCCCTGATACCAATTATCGATGAAGTGCTTAAAGCAAACCGGAAGATTAATTTTGTACTCGTGCTCGAGACCGACATCAGGAATTTTGTATCGGGTGCATGGTGTGGGAATATTAAGATAGGGTTTAAATATTTTTTTAAATGGGGCAGAGTTGCCTTGGTTACTGACCAGCAAGGTGTGTTGGGCTACAGCGACCTGTTTAAATACATCATTCCCGGTAAGTTTGAATATTTTCCATTGGATGACCTCGACAGGGCGATTAAATGGGTGGCGTTAAAGTAGAATTATATTTGTTGGTAGCGGCACTACTGCCCTATAAAAAAGCCCGGTCTGAATTGCAAACCGGGCCGATATTTGAAAAATACCCCACGAGGGGTACGAGGCAAGCCTAAAAACTATGCCTTAAGCTATTGCTGAATGTCTTTGTCGTCCAGTAACCGCTGTCCAATATACGGCGAACGGTAAGCAGCGGATATTCCGCATCGCGTTTGTCGGCTAACTGGAAAGCCAGTTTGAAGTGATACTTGTTAAGTTCGGGCAATACAGGTTTCTTCCAAACGCCAAACGGAAAGGCAAAATACTCTATCTTTTTGCCTGTGATTTCCTCGAGCTTCTGAGTAGGTTTCGTTATCTGTACATTCCAGTCATCCTTTTTTGGATTTGGGTCATGCTTGTACCTGTCAACGCGGTGGTGGTCCCAGGTATGGCTGGCAATTACGCTGCCCTCGTCCGAGAGTTGCTTAACCTGCTCTTTGGTCATGTAATGCGGTCGGCCAAGCGATACGGTCATGATAAAATAAACGCCTTTGAAACCATATTTTTTCAGTTCGGGGCGGGCTATAGTAAATTGGTCTTCGTCGGTATCATCAAAAGTAAGCATAACGGGCTTGCTCGGCAGCGGCGTGCCTTTGGTAAGGTAAGCGTATAGCTGGTCGGGCAATATGGTATGATAACCGCTATCGGCCAGCATTTTAATATGGTCCTTAAATGATTGTATCGGGATGATATAATCTTTAGCGTTTTTTGAATCCTTTGGCCGCCAGTCGCGTATCTGGTGGTAGCAAATAACAGGTACTTGTTTGCGCGCCATTATAGCGGCTGCATTACCTTGCGCAGAAGCGGCGAAGCCCAATAAGCAGAGGCCGGCAGCACTAAAAAGTTGTTTT
Source organism: Mucilaginibacter sp. (assembly GCA_040003105.1). Lineage (GTDB taxonomy): Bacteria > Bacteroidota > Bacteroidia > Sphingobacteriales > Sphingobacteriaceae > Mucilaginibacter. The sequence goes on from JBDUDE010000239.1 coordinate 4,478, forward strand.
ATCATAATATATTTTTCAGAGGTATTAAATATTCAAACCGG
>JBDUDE010000790.1:0-4517 GCA_040003105.1 Mucilaginibacter sp.
ATGCCGGTTAAAGAAAAACTTAGGATAGATAAATATTTGTGGGCGATAAGGCTTTTTAAAACCCGTACGCTTGCTTCAGATGCCTGCAAAGCCGGGCGTGTAAAGTGGGACGGTCAAAATATAAAGCCTGCTCATGAGGTAAAAATAGGAGAGGTGTACCAGGTATCAAAAGGGCCGGACCGGAAAATAGTTAAGGTCACCGGCCTGTTAGAAAATCGTGTTGATGCTAAAACCTCCGTTAACTTTTATGAAGACATTACACCGGTTGAGCAAACACCGGCCTTTAAATCAATGTTCCAGGCGCCTGTATTAAAACGTGACCGCGGCACCGGTCGCCCAACCAAGCGCGACCGCCGCGAAATTGACGACCTGAAAGACGACTATTTTGAAAAAGGAAACTAAAACAGCCCGCTATATCGTTATCTTGGCAAAAACTATACAAATTTAAGCTGCGAAACTTGAATGATAACCAGGCATACCACCCTTTTTAAAGCCTTAAATCTTGTAGTCGACTACCTGGTGTTAAACATAAGTTTAATAGCAACTTATTATATCGAAAACAGCACCAGTATATTCACCGGCAACAATAAGAAATACCTGCCCATTGTACTGGTTTTTAATTTGATATGGACCTTGTCGGCCAATATATCAAAGGTGTATTTCGATGTGCTGAATAAGGATTCAATCATAACTTTCCGCCACGTAATTAATACCTGGTTCATATTTATCAGTTTTATTTGTTTTACCATACTGATATTAATTGGTACCGAGGCTTATTTTATAACCAGGCAATACCTGTTTTATTCGCTGGCGCTTTTTGGGTCGTTGCTTGGATTTTGGAAGGTGATTTTCCTGCTGATACGTAAACGGCAGCGTGCATCATTAATGGATACGCGTAAAGCTGTAATTGTGGGAGCCGGCCGCACGGGAAAAGATTTGCACGAATACCTGCTTAAAAACTGGGACACCGGCTACCGGGTAGTGGGTTTTTTTGATGACGACCCTGCTAAAATTGCCGAAGCCGGTTTGTACCTGGGCGATATAAAACACTGCATGGCCTATGTTAAGCACCATAAAATAACCGAGATTTTTTGTACCCTGCCGGTATCAGAAGCTAAAACCATAAAAAAGCTGATGGTGGATGCCGATAAAAGCCTTATCCGCTTTAAATCGGTACCGGAGTACTACGATTATGGCAACAAGCCGGTTTATATCAAGAGCTTCGGGCAAATACCGGTTATATCCGTACGTGCTGAGCCATTAGAAAGCCTGTTAAACCGCTTGATAAAACGCTGCTTTGATATTGTTTTTTCGATATTCGTTATCGTTTTTATTTTCAGCTGGTTGTTTCCAATATTGGCGCTCATTATTAAGTTGGAATCAAAAGGGCCGGTGTTTTTTGTGCAATCGCGGTCGGGGCATAATAACGAACCTTTTAAGTGCTATAAATTCCGCAGCATGTATGTTAATGGCGATGCCGATAAAAGGCAGGCTACCCGTAATGATAGCCGGGTTACCAAATTAGGGGCCTTTATGCGCCGCACAAGTATGGACGAGTTTCCGCAGTTTTTTAACGTGCTGATAGGGAATATGTCGGTAGTAGGGCCGCGGCCACACATGATAACCCATACCGAGGAATATTCGGAACTGATCGACATGTTTATGGTACGGCATTTTTTAAAACCCGGCATTACAGGCTGGGCGCAGATAAAGGGCTTCCGGGGCGAAACCAAAACGGTGGAGGATATGAACCAGCGCGTTGAAGCCGATTTGTGGTACCTCGAAAACTGGTCGTTTTTGCTCGACCTTAAAATTATTTTCCTGACAGTTAGAAACGCGCTGGTAGGAGAGGAAAATGCCTTTTAGAGTTGAGTTTATAACATTTTCTGGTTAACGACATCTTATATGAACGACAAAGCTTTAATTATCCTGGTGGCCGGGCCATACCGCTCCGGAACCAATGACGACCCGGTGCTGATGGAACACAATCTGCAAAAAATGGAAGAAGCCGCGCTGCTTATTTTCAGGGCAGGGCATATACCAGTGGTTGGCGAATGGTTTGCTTTACCGCTATTGAAAGTTGCCGGTTCAAAGTATCCGGGGGACGCTATCTACGAAGAAATTTCATACCCCATAGCGCGCCGGATGATTACCCGTGCCGATGCGATATTACGGATTGAAGGCGCATCGAAAGGGGCAGACGGAGATGTAGAGAAGGCGCACTCACTTGGGATACCGGTTTATTACAAGGCGGAAGATATACCGGGAATTTCGTAACCTGTTTATCGGGCTAGCCAAAAGGTTAGCAACGGCGGAGCAGGTAAATCCAGGCAAAGCGTTCCATTTTTTCCAAAACGGAACACCCGGAACGCTGTGAAACATGCTGATTTTCAGCATGTTTAATTTTATGCCCCTCTCGTAAACCGGGTTCCCGAATAATCAAACAAAAAAGGGGCTGATCATGATTTAGGATACAACCCCATAATAGTATGCAAAATACAATCTATACACTGCGGTGCAGCGGCGGCAAAAGACAAATACTTGCGACAGCGGAGGGGGTTAGCAGGGGGTATACACAATTTCGAATATTTTTTTTGTAAATTATTGATATTCAAATAATTATAAAAATAAAGGGGTATACACAGAAAATACCTCTTTTTGCCAAAAAGCCGTGAGGGCGATTTGATTATAAGACTGTGCGCTTGCCTATGGCGACAAAACAGCCAGCGACGCGTTCCATTTTTTTCAAAACGGAACACCCGGAACGCTGTGAAACATGTTCATTATCAGTAGTTTATATTTTGTAAATTTGCAAATGCCCGAACGTTGTGTTATAAATTTACGTTTTTTGAACAGCTGCGGTCGTTAATTAACGCTGGTCGCTATTCAATTTCCTGCCAGCGTTTAAAAGCGGATATGGCCTCATCGCGCAATAGTTGTACAAACGGCAGTTTGCGCTCGTCCATAGCGCATGCTATCTCGTTGTAGATAAAATGGTCGTCAAAACCTATGTCGGCAGCGTCGGCTTTGGCGTAATAAATTTATCGATATGTGCCCAGTAAATAGCACCCAGGCACATCGGGCAGGGTTCGCAACTGGTGTAAATATCGCAGCCGGATAAATCATAAGTCCCTAAAGCTTTACAAGCCAGCCTGATTGCCGAAATTTCAGCGTGAGCGGTTGGGTCGTTTTCAGGCACTACCTTGTTGGCACTGCTGGCCACAACCTCGCCGTCCTTTACAATCACTGCTCCAAACGGACCACCCAGGTGTTGGTCTATGTTGCTTTCAGAAAGCGCAATGGCCATCCGCATAAATTTTTCGTTCATCCCGCTTTCCATCAACCCAAAATTAAAAAACCCCGGCTATTTGCCGGGGCTTTTATTTAAAATATCAAATTTATAGGCATCTGCACATTCGCAAATCTGCATATTCGCACATTATTTTTTCTCTTTCGCGTACGCTTCGTTCAGTTTTTTCAAATAATCAGCGGTAACGTCAAGGCTTGGGTCGGCATATAAAAGCTGCGCATTGCCTGTCTGGAAGGTCAGCACCATTTTATAGCCATTTTCTTTGGCATATTTTTTAGTGAACTCATACACTTTTTCGTAAAGTTTTTTGCTTTCGTCGGCCTGAACGGTCTGCATCTGGGCGCTCGCGTTTTGCTCGTATGATTGTTCTGTCTGCCCCTGGCGCTGTAAACGTTGCTCGGTGGTCTGGCGCTGGTCGGCGCTCATTGTAGCGGCATTTTTTTGGTAGTCAGCAATTTCGCGCTGTAAATTTTGTCTTCTTCCACCTACATCGTTCTGCATGCTTTTTCCTTTATCTTCAAGGCGTTTACGCATGTCTATCGAGGCATTGTATTTCGTATTAACCGTATCCTCGTTTATATAAACAATTTCGGGTTTTACACTTGTTGCTGCAGCTGGTGTGGCCGGGGTTGCTGGTTTATTTTGATTACATGCTGCTAAGCTTCCGGCAATTAAAGCACCAAGAGCAATTTTTGTAATAATTGAAGCCGAAGTTTTCATTGTTTTAATTTGTTTTACTGCGATTTACGCAAAGAATTTTACTCGTTTTGATTTATAAAAATTTTGACAAAGATAAACTTTCAACACAAGTATCCTAATTTGATTTAATGATGGGTTGATTTGAAAATTTGGAGGTGGCCCTGGCGTCTGTTTATTCATAAGATACACCTGTTTCACCCAACCGGTCATCTTCAAATCATCTAATCGTCAAATCTTCAAATTATAGAAATCGGCTACCGTTTTCCACACTTATTACTTATCCACAAATGCGGTAATATGGGGTATTTTTCGTACTTTTGAAGGTTATTGTTTTTACCATATATGAGCGAAGAAAAAGAAGACAAATCAAATTACTCAGCAGATAATATACAGGTTTTAGAGGGTTTAGAGGCGGTACGTAAACGCCCGTCGATGTATATCGGCGATACAGGAGTAAAAGGCCTTCACCATTTAGTTTATGAGGTTGTTGACAACTCGATAGATGAGG
>JBDUDE010000316.1:0-4514 GCA_040003105.1 Mucilaginibacter sp.
CACCCTTTTAACGATACTGTACATGTTTGGCTTAAAGTAGGCGAGGGGCTTTCCCTCCATATTATACAGGGCAATTGTTCGGCAAGTGCGCCAGATATTGGTGTTCACCTGTGTTTCGCTGTTCCAAATTTGGACGCTTTTATAAAACACCTTGATGCTATAAACGTAAGCTACGCCAACTGGGCAAAGCAGCCTAAAAAAATACAGTTGCGTACCGACGGGGTAAAACAAATTTACCTGCAGGACCCCGACGGCTTTTGGGTTGAAGTGAATGACGCTAAATAAAATATAAGTCAGGAATCAGGATGAGGAAGAAGCGCATTTGCATGAAAAGGGGAATCTATTCGATTTTTCTTCCTGGCTCTTGATTCCTGGCTCTTGACTCTTGTTTCTTACAACAATCCATAATTAATACCACAAAACCATTAAATCGTACCATTGTTTATGGTGATATTGTACATAGTTTTGTATCATGTTACAAAGCACACCGATATTTGATATTTGCAGCCTGTCTGATTTTCGGCAGGATGATATATTGGTAAGCCGTTTTGCCCCATATCTTGAACATCATAAAAACCTGTATGCGGCTCACCGGCATACTTTTTACCACGTGGTATTTTTTACTGATGGGACCGGCAGTCACAACATCGACTTTGAAGACTTCGACGTAAAGCCCAACCAAATTTATTTTATGATACCCGGCCAGGTACACTCCTGGGCTTTTGAAGGCTTTACTGATGGTTACATCATCAACTTTTCAAATACGTTTTTTCAGTCGTTTTTATTAAATGCGGCATATTGCGAAAACTTTGGGTTTTTTACCGGCGATGTACACGATGCGGTAATTAATTTGCCAGCTGATGTTGCCGTGAAGATTAAGGCCCTTTTTGAAGATATAATTAAAGAATGGGAGACCTCGCCGACGCAGACCACCGATTTAATGCGCGTACTAATGCTGCAGCTGTTTATATTGGTTAACCGGGTTAGTTCCGGTGGCGTTAGCAAAGGGCCTGCATCATATAACCAGACATTGTTAAAAAGCTTTCAAAAGCTGGTTGAGGTACATTATAAAAAACTAAAACTGCCTAAAGATTATGCCGCCCTGTTATACATCACCCCAAACCATTTAAATGCAGTTTGTAAAGATTTATTGGGTTTACAGGCGGGCGAAATTATCCGTAACAGGATAATTCTTGAAGCCAAGCGCCTGCTTACCAATCCTAAACTAACTATTACAGGAATAGCCCTCGAGCTTAATTTTAATGACAATTCATATTTCACCAAGTTTTTCAGGAAAACAGAAGCGGTAACACCCGAAGAGTTCAGAAAAAATATTCTTAAACGAAATAATCATGAATAACCCAAATAAGGGCCTGCCTGCATGGCCCGCAATAGTACACGGAAAATGCCCGCGCTGTCGCCGGGGCGATATGTTTGCCACACCAATGTATAGCTTTAATGCACAGGTAATGAATAAGACCTGCCCCCATTGCGGGATGGTTTTTGAACGCGAACCCGGCTACTTTTATGTAGCTATGCTGGTAAGTTACGCCATGTTTGTTGCCGAAATGGTTACAATAGCGGTAGCGCTGCACGTGTTAACCGGCAGCAGTAACCCTTGGGTATATGTACTTGTTATTATGTCGGCTGGTGTTATTTTATCGCCGTTTAACTTTAGGTATTCGCGTATTGCACTGTTGCACTGGCTTACACCGGGTTTGCATTACCAGCCAGAGACAAGCGGGGATAGAAAGGGGTCTTGAGTCAAAAGTATGGAGTCAAAAGTCTTGAGTCAGGACTTTTTCCTAATCTCCAACCTCCAACCACTAATCTCTAACCCCAATGTCTTTTTAACATCATTTAACAGTAAGTTATTCACGGTTTCATTACATTTTCATAATAGCTGGCTACCTTGCCGCAAAACTATTGATGATGAACAGTGCGACCCTAACAAACTGGAACCGTTTTAACAATATCTTATATATAGGCGACGAAGCCCGCGTTTGCATAAAAATAATAGAGAATTTTAACAGTAAGCTGGCAGAGATAGAACGTATTTACTCGTCCTGGTTTAACGGCCGTACGGCAAAAAACAAGCTTGCGCAGCACGATAAACTTCAGCATCATATCCATTATCATTTTGAAGGTGGCATAGCTGCGTTTAAATTTAAAAACGAAGAGGAACTGCCGGCTGTAATCCGTAATGAATGTTTTGCTGCCTGTAAAAGCCTGGTGGCTGAACAAACAACGCTTTCTCTGTAGAACACTAATTTCGTATACGCCTCAACATTGACTGTTGCGTATCAAATATTTAAAAAGACCGTTTCTGCCTTTTTTTGCCCTTGTTGGTCTTGTGACCATAGGTGTTCGGCAGAACCAAAAACTCCCCTCTTTGTCATTCTGAACGTAGTGAAGAATCTTATGCCATTGGCAGGTCGCCGCTATACTTGTCCCGCGTTAATGTCGCGCGGAGAAGATTCTTCGCTCTGCTCAGAATGACAAAATAAATCTTCCGAACAGCTATGGTGACAACACCAACAACGGCAGAATAATCGGTTGATTCCCATCAGCGGTACCTATAAAGAACAATTTTTCTGTCACTTATAGGCTCCTTTCATAGTCTTACTAAAAAAATAATTCAAAAAAATCAACATAGTACTTGCAACGTACGTTTTTAATGCATACCTTTGATTCATGATGTTATTTAAGAAGGATATGGCCACAGAAATAGTACCGACAAAAACCGAAATGGATGTGTTGCAGGTACTATGGCAGTACGGACCTCAAACAGTCCGTTTTGTGCACGATAAGCTGAACGAACATAAAGAAATTGTGCAGTATACGTCAACCCTGAAGCTGATGCAGGTGATGAAAGAGAAAGGGATGCTTGACCGGGATGAAACCAACATGAAGCACATTTACAGCGCATCGGTTGCCGAAGAAAAAGTAAAAGGTAATATGCTGGGCCGCTTTGTGGATTCGATGTATAATGGTTCGCCCAGCAACCTGATGATGGCTTTGCTTGATAACGATAAAACATCGGTCGAGGAATTGAAGAAAATAAAACAGATGTTAAGCAAACTGGAAAACAAATAAAATTATGGCGCACCTGGTTTTTATAGGCAGTACATTGAATAAAATAATCTCAGCTTTTAGCTGGATGCTTATTCATTCGTTATGGCAAGGATTATTGCTGGCTATAATTGCCGGGGTAGCTTTGGTAATTGCCAAAAAAGCAACGGCAGCCTATAGGTATAACCTGGCGCTTATTTTATTCCTGTTATTTATAATTACCTGTGGTATAACATTTGTTTATGAGTGGACGAGCGCAACAACGCCCACGGCTTTAACGCCGCTGGCAGGCAATATTGCGGTGAATGCGTCGTCGCTGTTTTTTGATGCACACAGTGTAAAGCAATTGGTTTGCAGCTTTACCAGTTATTTTTCGGCAAATGCGCCGTTTATCATATTGATATGGTTTATGGTGTTCCTGTTCAAGAGCGTCAGGATGATTTCGTGCATGGCTTATAACCAACGCATTAAAAACTATCAGGTTTACCAGCCGTCGAAATACTGGACGGATAAGGTAAACGGCTATGCCAAAAAGCTGAATATTGGTAAAGCGGTTAAAATACTGCAATCGGGCTATATAAAAGTGCCGGTGGTGGTTGGTCATTTAAAACCAGTGATTTTAATTCCGGCGGGTCTGCTGGCAGGTTTGCCGGCCGAGCAGGTAGAGGCAATATTACTACACGAAATTGCGCACATAAAACGTAACGACTACTTTGTTAATTTTTTACAGAACATTGCCGAAGCCGTATTCTTCTTTAACCCCGGCTTGCTGTGGATATCATCAGTTTTGAGGGAAGAGCGCGAAAATTGCTGCGACGATGTTGCTGTAGCCCATACCAATAACCGGGTTGAATTTGTGCAGGCGCTGATTAGCTTTAAGGAGCATGAGTTGTATGGTGCGGCTTATTCAACTGCGTTCCCAGGTAAAAAGAATTACCTGATGCGCAGGGTGGTAAGGCTGCTGAATAACAAAAACAAAACCTTTGGTACTGGTGAGAAGGTGTTTTTCGGCCTAAGTGTGCTTATCCTTTCGGTACTGGTTACCACGGTTGCCGTGGCGCAGGTAAAGGATATCGTTAAAAACAAAGAACAGCATGCGGTAAAAAGCGTTACGATACATACCGTGGGCTTTTCGGAAACAACTATAAAAAGGGAAGCTGCCTTTGTAAGGCAAATACATAAGGTTTTAAAGAGCAAGCTAAATAAACTATCGACCGGGATTTCGTACGCTACACCGGAGCATGCTGACGAGCACGCCGAAATGCAGCAAGTGGAAAACATTGCCGCAATTACCCTGCCGGTTAAACAAACACAAACTGATAAAGATGCGTCGGAGGCTGATAAACGTCGGGCCGAATCAGACAGGCAGCAGGCTGTACGCGACCAGGAGCAGGCCGTTCGCGACCAGCAACAAGCAAAAAAAGACCAGGAACAATCGGTAC
>JBDUDE010000310.1:0-4501 GCA_040003105.1 Mucilaginibacter sp.
CCGGTTCTTCTACGGTAAGCACTATTCGGGCACTTTTTGGGTCGGCCATGTCCGAATTTGGTAACAGCTTATATTCAGCCAGTGTGCCTTTATGGTCGGATTTTGGTGCGTTTGAAGGTGCGCTATAGAAAACATAAAACTTGCGGTTGGTAGCAAACTGCGGATGCAGGGCGATGCCAAGCAGGCCACGTTCATCGTAGCTATCGCTGATGTTAACCAGCTTGCTGTGCAAATCGAGCACGTTGGTTGCGCTCATTTTTCCATTTTTTATTAAGCGTATTTTGCCATCCTGTTCGGTAATCCAAACGGTGCCATTGCCGGGGAAGGCGGCGGCAGTAGGGGCATGCAGGCCGGAAGCAATTTGTTGGGCTTTTAAGGTAATAGCGGCGGGGCCATCGACGATTGTCGCTGGTTTATTTTTAAACAGGATGTAGGAGGGAAGCGCAAGCAGGGCAACTGCAATGCATAACAGGCCCAATAGTGTTTTCGCCGATGTTTTATTTTTCATAAAGGTTCTTTAATGTTTAAGGTGGTTGGTGCAAGTTAGGTTTTTGTATTAAGATGTGGAATAGCCCGGTTAGAAATTATGTACATTTAAGCAATCGATTATAAATACATATTAACGGCCTATACCATGTTCAATCGCACCCTGCTCACCTTATTATTAACCGTATTGGTATGTAAAATAGCTAATGCCCAAGCCTACGACGTACAGGCTCTGGATGGCCCTGCTCAAAAAATCAGGCTTAAAGATAATGAAAAAAGCACCTTAATAATTTCCTGTTTACAGGATACCATTTATGTACATAATTTAAATAATATAGAAGAAGCGACACTTTTAAACCATAATTTTTTAAAGGTTGTGTACATAACCCGCTCCGGCGTCGGTATGCATTTGCAACATTCGGTAATCCTTTGCATAAACAAAAAGAAGCTTATTGAGGCATTGCACTTCGAGTCGTTATTTCATGAAGAGTTTATGGATTTTAGTGAAGATGCAGATACTACAGGCAAGGTCGCGGTAAATAGCACATACAGCGTGACCCTAAGCTTAACCGGCAATAATCTCAAAGATTATAAATTGAATGCGAAAATTCATGATGGCAGGAAGTCGAAGATTTCACGTGGTGAAAGTTACAGTCGTGATAATGAATCACATTTGAGTTTTGACCCGGTCGCTAATGTCTTTTACGCCTCACGCCTGGAATTGGCCCGAAATTATACAATAGCCGGCCCGAATGTTGAAAATGAAACAGAACAATATGTAAAGGGTAACTTCCCGGTGGCCAAATTTGGTAAAATCACGTATTATTATATTAGAGGTTGTTGGTACGAAAGGGGCGATGATGATGAGCTGGTGAAATATTCGTACAGATAAAAATTTGCTGGTTTTCCAAAAGCCGCCGGACAATCCACCTTACAATGTAGCCGGAAATACGTCGAAATTATCCACTTATGGTGATAATTGATTTCTTCCGAACACTTATGACGAGAACACCAACAACGGCGAAAAAATGTTTCGTGTTGGAATTTGAGTTTTTGGTGAATCTGGCTTTATTATCATCCATCCAATAAGGTTATCCACAGCAGGGGCGTGTTTGGCAAGACCCCTGCAAAGGCGGAAACAACCCCAATTTTAAACGTAACCCATTCGCAACCTTTAGAGAGCTGCATTACCATCAATCTGCTAAAAGTGTGGAAGGAATTCCCCGAAAAATATTTAATCATTTGATAATCAATATATTAATCAGATTTAAAAATGAAAGTAGCTGATAATCAGCATGTTCATAGCGTTCCACCGGTTCCGCAGAAAAATGGAACGCTATGCGCGTGGGGCAACCCTTAGCATTCCAGCAAAAAGTGTAAATACCTTTAATTTTATAAAAGATTGTTTTTCAATTAGTTATGATAAATATTTTAAAATTGTGTAAACACCTGTAAACACCTTGTATTACCTAATACCGGGATGGTTTATTTAAGAATAGAACACCGCAAATACGTCGGGACCGAGTTGGGCGAAAACAACAACCGCCAGGTCTTCCGCATTAAATAAAACCTAAATCAAAAATATCCGTACTTTTGACGCTCCAAGTAAAGAGAAGAATGAACAAACCCACCCGTAACCAGGATGCGCTGAATTACCACTCAAAGGGGCGCCCGGGTAAAATACAGGTAGTACCTACCAAGCCCACCAATTCGCAGCGCGATTTAAGCATGGCTTACTCGCCCGGCGTGGCCGAACCATGCCTGCGCATTGCCGATAATGTTGATGATGTGTATAAATATACCGCCAAGGGCAATTTGGTTGGCGTTATAACCAATGGCACCGCTGTGCTTGGCCTGGGCAACATTGGTCCTGAAGCAAGCAAGCCTGTAATGGAGGGCAAGGGCCTGCTGTTTAAAATTTATGCCGATATCGACGTGTTCGATTTGGAGCTGAATGCTAAAACAGTTGATGAGTTTGTAAATATTGTAAAGGCGCTTGAGCCTACTTTCGGCGGTATAAACCTGGAGGATATTTCGGCCCCAACCTGTTTCGAAATTGAGCGCAGGCTAAAAGCCGAAATGAAAATTCCGGTAATGCACGATGACCAGCATGGCACGGCCATTATATCAGGCGCAGCCTTAATAAACGCCTGCGAAATACAGGGTAAAAAGCTGGATAAAATAAAAATGGTAGTTAACGGCGCCGGTGCAGCAGCGGTATCATGTACCAAAATGTACCTTAACCTGGGCGTTAAAAAGGAAAACCTGGTGATGTTTGACATCAACGGCCTGATAACCCCCGAGCGCACCGATCTTGATGATATCCGCCTTGAATTTGCCACCACCCGCAAGGATATAAAAACTCTTGCCGAAGGCATGAAAGGTGCCGATGTGTTTGTCGGCCTGTCGGCAGGGAATATTGTTACGCCGGACATGCTGAAGACGATGGCTAAAAACCCCATCGTGTTCGCCATGGCTAACCCCGACCCGGAAATTGCATACGACCTCGCCATAAATTCCCGCAAGGATATCATTATGGCCACCGGTCGCTCTGACTTTCCTAACCAGGTAAATAATGTGCTGGGTTTCCCCTATATTTTCAGGGGTGCACTGGATGTGCGCGCTACCAGCATTAACGAGGAAATGAAAATTGCGGCTGTGCATGCCATAGCCCAGATGGCCAAAAAACCAATCCCCGAAACGGTGAACCTGGCTTATAATACTACTAACCTTAAGTTTGGCAGGGATTATATCATCCCCAAACCAATGGACCCGCGGCTGATAACCGAGGTGTCATCGGCAGTTGCCCGCGCGGCAATGGAATCGGGTGTGGCGCGCCAGGCCATTACTGATTGGGATGGCTATACAGAGGAACTACGGACGCGTATTGGCATAAACGATAAACTGCTGCGCAATCTTACCAATAAAGCAAAATCGAACCCTAAACGCATTGTATTTGCCGAGGCTGATACCTATAAAATTCTACGCGCCGCCCAAATTGTAAGGGAAGAAAAGATTGCCACGCCAATTTTGCTGGGCGATATAAATAAGATACGCCAGATAATGCGCGACAATGACATCGACCTTGGTGATGTTACCATTATTGACCCCAAGGAAGATTGCGCCCGCCTGGATGAATATGCCCAATACCTGTACACCAAACGCCAGCGCAAAGGGGTTTCGCTTTACGAATCGAAAAAACTGGTGCACGACCGTAACTACTACGGTGCCTGCATGGTGCAGTTTGGCGAGGCGGATGCTTTAATATCTGGCCTAACTAAAGATTATGTAACCACCATAAAACCGGCCCTGCAAATTATAGGTACGGGCGATGGCGTTAGCCGCGTTGCCGGTATGTACATGATGATTACCAAAAAAGGCCCGGTATTTTTTGGGGACACCACGGTAAACGTAAACCCATCGGTACAGGATTTGGTAGATATTACGGTGCTGATAGAGCGATCGGTAAAGAAGTTCAATATCGACCCAAGGGTTGCTATACTATCCTACTCAAACTTCGGCTCCAACAGCGGCCCGATTCCGGATAAAACAATGGAAGCCGTGCGTATGCTGCATGACAAATACCCGGATATGATAGTTGACGGTGACATGCAAGCAAATTTTGCCTTAAATGCGGATTTGCTTGCTGATAATTTTCCGTTCTCTACACTGAAAGGAAAACCGGCAAATACGTTGATATTCCCTAACCTTGAGTCGGGTAACATTGCTTACAAGCTACTGCAGGAAATTGGCGGCGCCGAAGCTGTCGGCCCGATATTGCTAGGTTTGAAAAAGCCGGTGCATGTGTTGCAGCTTGGTAGTTCGGTTCGTGAGATTGTGAACATGATTACTATTGCGGTTGTGGATGCGCAGGAGAAGTCGGAAAGTCAGTAAAGTCCGGAAAGTCTGAAGTAGCTTCACTCTCCGCGCGTCATGGCGAGGAACGAAGCCACCTCTACGAAGGAGAGTCAGGAATCGAAAAGTTTATAGGAACCGATAAGCCGGCTGTAAGGTC
>JBDUDE010000648.1:0-4499 GCA_040003105.1 Mucilaginibacter sp.
CCAAAGCCCCGGTTTACATATAAATAACGGTTTTTGTGGTTTATTAACCCGGCCCAATTCAGGTACTTGTATTGTACAGGGCTCCATCTAAAGCCTGCGGTTTCAACGCCAAATTGTGCGCCATGAGTATGGCCGGCAAGAGTTAAATGTATAGTGGTGGGATGGTGCCGCACCTGGTCTTCCCAATGGGTTGGGTCGTGCGAGAGTAGGATTTTGAATGCGTCTTCGTCTACGCCCTTTAGCGCCTCGTCAAGGTTGCCGCGCTTTATAAAGTCACGTCCCCAGTTTTCAACACCTATAAGGGCGATCTTTTGGCCGTTCTTTTCAATTACAGCATTTTCGTTCAGCATTAACCGGTAGCCTAAAGCTGCGTGGTGCTCCTTTAACTTATTATGATTGGCTGCTTTTTCGGCCTCGCTGCTCCATTGAATATAATCGCCATAATCATGGTTGCCCAATATTGAAAATTGCCCGAAAGGCGCTTTAATTTCAGCGAACCTGCCGATATAAGGTTCAATTTCCCAAGCCGCGTTATTTACCAAATCGCCGGTAAAAACAAACAGGTCGCTTTTTTGCGCTTTAGCGAGGTCGATGCCGCGTTGAACGGCTGCCTTGTTATCAAAGCTGCCGGAGTGGATATCAGATATTTGGGTAATGGTAAAGCCATCGAAAGCTTCGGGCAAATCAGTAAAATGCAGCGTTTGCCGGTGTACCCGGTAATCATATTTTCCTTTAAACATGCCATACAGCAAGCCGGTAAACGGAAAGGCGGCGACCAATATAGCAGCCTCGCTTATAAACTTGCGCCGTGCCGGGAAAAACGGCTTGGCAACCGCAGTTTTCGGTTTGGTAAAATGGCTAATTATCGCATAAAAAAACCGCGCGATATCACCCAAAAACAACACCAGTACAAAAAATATTTTGGTAATTAAAAAAGTAAGGAAAAAGCTTAGCATCCATTCGTGGAAAGGCGTCATGCCCCTGGCAGAACCGAAACTGCTTAAACCGGCTAAAAATACTATGCTAACGCCAACTGAAATTACCGGGTATCCAAAAGTAACCAGTCTGCGAAATGTGGTTGATTTCCAATCGGCCACGAAGGTTTTTAATCCGTTAAAAACATACCAGTCAAACAACAGGCTTACGGCAGCCATTGTCAAAAATATCTTTAAAAAAGTTCCATGCATAGTTATTGGGTAAGCCGCAAGATATTAAAGTTAAGGTAATCGGGGTGTAAAAGTTTTTGATGCCTGAAATGAGAATTAAACAAATTAACTGTTGCTTTAACTTTTTAAAAATCATACTTTGGCGTTAGTTTCCTTTTCAACTATGGTTATTTGTTGTGGTGCAACTGTTGGAATTTAATTGGCAAATGGGTTATAAACGACTAGCTATAGCTATTGTGCTGGGTTTGCTTTTTTTGAGTGCCGATTTTGCAGTTGGGAAGGTCCCGGTTATTACACAGACAATCCCGGTAGCTTCAAGAAACTCCCTCGCCGTCATCCCGGCCTATGCCGATGCAGTTATTTATTCTAACGGAAGCTGCCCGGTTACCCTGCGCGACTATACCCAAACCGTCATCGATAATTGCAGCAGCAAAATAGCCTTTATACAATTTTCCGCACCGGGTACAGTTTTAACATCCGATATCAATTCAACAGCCCGGGCGAGCTTTAACGTTAGCGCCGACAATAACGCTGTCGGCCTTTCAATTTCTATCAGCGGTCCGGCCTCTGTTTGCGCAGGTACACTTGCCACTTTCAATGCGGTTGCCATAAACAGCACAACGCCATCGTATCAATGGCAGGTGAACGGTGTTAATGCCGGTACTGATAATGCAACTTTCAGCAGTTCATCATTAAATAATAACGACGTTGTTACCTGCATATTGACAGATAACAGCAGCCCAACACCGGTTACTTCAAATGCAATTACGGTAAAAATTAACCCGTTACTGGTGCCGACTGTTAGCATAGCTGCAAACAACCCGACCCAGTGTGCAGGCGCACCGGTAAGCTTTTCGGCAACGGCAGGCAATGCGGGCACTAACCCCCAATATAAATGGACGGTTAACGGTACTGACGCCGGTACTAATAGCGCAACCCTTACGCTTGCAGGTATTTTACCGGCCGATGTGGTGAAATGCCAGGTAACAAGTGACAGCCCCTGCCCGGCAAGCGCCGAATCAAATACTGTTGCCAATGTCACCACAACTGATAACTTAACGCCATCGATAAGCATAACATCGTCTGTTGCCGGGCCGGTTTGTAATGGCACACCAGTTAAATTTACTGCGTATCCGGTAAACGAAGGCAGCAATCCAACCTATCAATGGCAGATAAATGGGATAAACAAGGGCGCAAATACGCCCGATTTTACCATCAGTAATTTTGCCAATGGCGACGTGGTGACGTGTACCCTTAAAAATAATAGTTCGCCCTGTTTAACAAATCCAACAGCAGTTTCAAACGCTGTTACAATTAATGTAACTCCGCCTTCACCGCTTGTTCCATCTGTTGCAATTAGCCCTGATGCTTACGACGAATGTACCGGTGTTTCACTAACTTTTAAAGCTGTCGCAACGGCTGCGGGCAATAATCCCGCCTATCAGTGGAAAGTAAACGGGCAAAATGCGGGTATAAATGCCGGCATCTTTAACAGTTCATCATTTAAAACGGGGGATAAAATTTCGTGTACAATAACCAGCAGCGCCTTATGCTCGCTGGCTACAGCAACCTCAAATGAAGCGACCGTAGTAATCAACCCGTTAATATACAACTCGGTAACCATCAGGTCTTCAGCGGTTAACAATGTCAGTTCCCCAAACCAAAAGGTCATTTTTACAGCCCAGGCTTCGTACACAGCCGATATTACTTACCAATGGCAGGTTAACAATATAAATGCAGGTACAAACAGTCCCGCATTTGCCGCTGATAACCTGGTTAACGGCGACGTTATTACCTGTGTGCTGACGACTACCGGCAAGTGTGTAGCCACACAGGTGGTTGCATCAAACGCAATAACCATGATCATTTATGTGCCCATAGTTGTTGTTAATACATTTACCCCCAACGGCGACGGCATAAACGATACCTGGGAAATCCCAATGTTGCACACTTATCCAAACTGCCAGGTAAGCGTATTTAGCCGTTACGGTACCGTTGTATACAATTCTGTTGGGTATTCAAAAGCCTGGGACGGTACATACAAACGAAAACAGCTGCCCACAGGTACATACTATTATATTATCGACCTTAAAAATGGAAGAGATAAAGTATCGGGCTCGGTAACTGTTTTAAGATGATGGTTTAAATTTACTTCGCTACCCAAACATTATCTTCCTTATGCGAATCCGGGTCATATATCCCGCCTAAAACCAACTTGCTGACTTTACGTTTTGCTGTAAAGTTTATGAAATAAGTTTTCCCGCCGTTTGCCCAGCATTTTGTGCTTTGATGAATATGCTGTGTGGTGCCGTCGGCGAAATTTATAGTTAAGTCAACCGGGACAGGTTTGCTGCCTTTGCGGGTTATAATTACCGAGTATTGATTTTGATTGTTGCTCACTTTGGTAATTGCTAAATCAGGAATGCCGCCGTCAATAAACCATGCTTTCCAAAACCAGTTGAGGTCTTGTCCGGCGCCGGTGTTCATGCAGTTAAAAAAATCATACGGCATAGGGTGTTTGCCGTGCCATTGGGCTATGTAGTTGTGCAGGGCTTTGGTAAATAGTTTGTCGCCCAGCATATCTTTTACATACAAATAGCCCAGGCCCGGTTTAGGGTACGAGTCGGTAAAACCGCTGATGCCGCTTAGCTGCGTAGTAAGCGAGATAATCGGCTGATCGTTTTCGGTGCCTGCACTTTGCGCGTATGCCTCCACACCAAAAGTATCGGCCACTTTTGGATCGATTAGAGGGCTTATGGTCCATTCTCCAATGGTTGCCCATCCTTCGTCCATCCAGCCATATTTTGTTTCATTGGTGCCCATATAAAACGGGAACATAGTGTGAAAAATCTCGTGGGTAGTTAGTTCGATACCATCTTCGGTTGTTTGGGTAGGGTTATCATTTACCATCATTGGGTATTCCATCTGATCCAAACCATCGAATACCGTTTCATGTGGGTAGGGGTAAGGCCATTTCGGGAAGGTGTAACTCATGCCCTCAACAGTTTTGCGGGCATAGTTTATCACCTCGAAATAGTCTTTATGTGCCGGGTTAAAAACAGCATCAACACGCGTACGGCGGCCGGTTTTCGGGTCGACCACCAAACTACTGGCTTTCCATATGTAGTGATTACTGATGGCAAAGGCCATATCGGTAACACTGTCCGCTTCAAATTTCCAGGTGTTGGTGGCATTTTGGGCAGTAATTTGTTCGCTAAGTTCGGCTTCGGTAATTACATCGGTTACTTTGTCGCTTTTACTCGCTTCGTCAATGCGCTGCGCAATTTTGGGTACATACACATCCGAAGCGTTTTTAAAGTTGCCGGTGCTCCA
>JBDUDE010000940.1:0-4488 GCA_040003105.1 Mucilaginibacter sp.
CATATGCAAATTTATTAATCCCTTTGGGTTATTTTAGTAAATTAGCAAGGCTTTTATAACCACCTTATAAATTGAATATAATTTCTAAAATACAGGCAGTTAAACATTATAAATCGCTGCTTTTTGCGTTGACATTTATTATAGCGGGATGTTCTCTTGAAAAAAAGAGCGGCTTTAACCGCAACATGCAAAACCTTACCGCACATTACAACATATTATTTAACGCAAAAGAGATATTGCGGTTAAAACAGGTGAGCTACGCTTCATCGTTTGTTGATAATTATAATGAGTTGTTAAGCGTTTATCCCGACAGCGTTACCCAAACAACAACCCCTGATAAGGATTTGGAAGAAGCCATTGTTAAAGGAAACAAAATTATCAATATAAAGGAGCAAAGCCATTATTTAGGCGATGCTTACCTGGTTTTAGGTAAGGCCAACTACCTGGAAGGTAATTATTTTAACGCAAATGAGTTTTTCAGCTATGTAACCCGGTCATTCCCTGCGCGGTTGGATCTGGTGCAGGATGCCCTTACCTGGAAGGCCCGTGCATTTATGTATCTAAATGAGTTGCCACAGGCAAAGCTTACTATTGATTCGGCCATACAAAACATCGATCCTAAAAAAAACAAAGGCCTTATTGGTGATATATACGCTACCAAGCTGCAGTATGACATCAACGCGCAGGAATATGCTGATGGAGAAACAATGGCAAAGCAGGCTATTGAGCATTTCCATAACCGGGAACAGCGCCTGCGCCTTACATTTATTTTGGCCCAATTGCAGGAGCTCAACCAAAAACCAGCCGAGGCGATTGCCAACTACAATAAAATAGCCAGCAGTAATGTATCTTTCGAAATGGCCTTTAATGCCAGCCTCAACCGGATACGCATTGATGATGCCCGCAATGGTATAAAAACCAGCCGTACCGAACGCCTGCTTGCGCTGTTAAAAGAACCTAATAACAAAGATTTTAAAGACCAGATATACTACCAGGTAGCCGAAATGCAAATGGTTGATAAAAATATCGATGGCGCCATAAAAAACTATAAGCTATCGGTTAGGAACAGTGTGAAAAATCAAAGTCAGAAGGGGCTCTCCTACCTGCGGCTGGCTACCATCTACTTTAAAAATAAGGCCGATTACATCACCTCCAAAAAATATTACGACAGTACGCTCACCGCCCTGCCGGTTAACTACCCGGGCTATGCCATTATTAAAAAAACCAACGCCAACCTGCAGATATTAACCGATGCTTATCAAACCATAGCCCGCGAGGACACCCTGCAGGCGCTGGCAAAAATGGAGCCCAAAAAGCGCGATTCGATAATTGATAAAATGGTGAGTGATAAAACACTCGCACAACAGCAACAGGCAGACCAGGCTGCGGCGTCATCAGCTAACACAGGATCATACGGTACGGATGCCAATAACGGCACGGGTACTAACGGCCCGCGCGGGCGTGGAAACCTTGGCCAGCAGGGTTCGCAGCCGAACGCCGGTGCTACCTTTTATTTTTATAATACCAGCGCGGTTAGCCAGGGCTATGGCGATTTTAAACGCAGATGGGGCGACCGCAAACTGGAAGATAACTGGCGGCGTGCAAGCCGCTCGAACAGCGACATAACAGCAAACACGGCTACCACTACCGCAGGCGACCCGGATGCACCTGCAGGTACGCAGCCTGGTACCCGGCCAAAAAACAGCGTTACGGCGGGCGGCTATCGCAGCGAATTAACCCAGGGGCTACCCTTAACTCCGGCTCTGCTGGCGCAATCAAATCTTAAGGTTTACCATGCCTATGTTGATATAGCTAATTTTTACCGCGATATTTTGGGCGATAAACCGGAAGCGATTACAGCTTACGAAAAGGTATTAATCCGTTTCCCGAACGACCCGAATAAGGCGGCCATATATTATAACCTTTACCGGCTGTACAGCGATGTTGACAAAGCAAAATCTGATAAGTATAAAGACATCCTGCTGACGCAATACGCCGATACGCCTTTCGCGAAAATTATTGCTGACCCGGATTATGCCAGGAAACTAGACGACGTGAATGCTGAATTTACACAGGCCTATAATAAAGTGTTTGATTTGTATGCAGGCAAAAAATACAACGAGGTAATTACAGGGGTACCCCAAATGTTCAAGCAGTACCCGGGCAATAAACTGGCGGCGCAGCTTTACTATTTAAAAACTATTGCCGAAGGGCACAATGAAAAAATCGGTCCTTTTGCTGACAGCTTAAAACAGGTTGCAGCGAAGTTTCCTGATGATAAACTGGTTACGCCGCTTATTGCGCAACAGTTAGCCTATATTAACACCAATCTTGCCGAAATGCAAGCCAGGCCGGTAGCTTTGGCTGATGATAATCCGCAGGATATACCATTTACCATTGACCCTGCTTATAAGAAAGAAACTGCTTACCGCCCGACTGTCGACCCGCGTGCGCTTTATAACCAGCAACAACAGGTGAGGATAGAAAAGCCAAAACCGAAGGAAGTTGAGAAACCAAAGCAGGAAGCACCAAAGGTGGTTCCGCCGGTGGTGCCACCAGTTAAAAAACCAGATACGGTTGCCAAACAAGCGGCGAAAGTTATAACACCGGTAGTTAAAAAACCCGATACTGTGGCAGCAAAAAAAGCCCAGGTTACACCACCGGTCAAAAAGTCAGATACCGTTGCCGTGCAGCAACCTCAAGTGATACCGCCGGTTGCGCCCCCGGTTACAAAGGTTGATACTATTGCAAACTCTGCGCAGCAAAACGCGGTTATTACTACCGAAGCGCCCTCGGAGTTAAAAAAGGTTGACCTGGTGCCTTCTATATTTAATGAAAGAGACAGCGCTAATTACTATGTTGCTGTAAATGTAAGCAGCGGAACAACTAATCTGGCGTCTTCGCGTTTTGGTTTTGGACAATTTATAAGGGCCAACTATGCCGGTAAAGGGCTTAAGCACCAGTTGTTGCCGGTCGGCAGCGACAATCAAATAATATACGTAGGCCGCTTTGCCTCGCTTGCCGATGCTAAAAAATACGCCCGTGAAGTTGTGCCATTGTTGCCCGATATTATGAAAGTTCCAAAGGATAAATACACCTTTTTTATTATTACGCAGGAAAATCTGAATAAATTAGCCGACGCAAAATTGATAGATAGTTATATTAACTATTACCAACGAAACTTTTAACTACCATGATTATTAAGCTCCGCCCCGAAGATGTACGACACTATAATTGGTATATATGGAAAACTGTTATAGCTTTTTTCGTGCTTTTTGTACTGATGTTGGTGGTAACTGATTTGGGGTTGTTTGGCCCGCTGCCAACATTTAAGGCCATTGAAAACCCCAAAAGCTTCCAGGCATCAGAAGTGCTGTCGGCCGATAAATCTGTATTGGGCACCTATTATGTTCAAAACCGTTCAAGCGTAACTTATTCGCAACTATCGCCAAACGTGGTTAATGCCCTTATAGCAACCGAGGATACCCGTTTTTACGAGCACTCGGGTATCGACTTTCAGCGTTTACCCGGCATTGTTTTTTTTACACTGATTGGTAAAAAACAGGGCGCAAGCACTATAACGCAGCAATTGGCTAAGAACCAGTTCTCGGGCCCAATTGCACGCAATCCCTTTGTGCGGATAACCCAAAAGCTGAAGGAGTGGATTACCGCCATCAGGCTCGAAAGACGTTATACCAAGCAGGAAATAATTACCATGTATTTAAACACCGTTGATTTTGGCGCGTATAATACTTATGGCATCAAATCGGCAGCGAGAACTTACTTCGGGATTACTCCGGATAAGCTATCGCCTGACCAGGCCGCCATGCTGGTAGGCATGCTTAAAGGCCCGGGGATGTATTCGCCTATCCGCCATCCCGACAGGGCGCTTGCCCGCCGCAATACCATCCTCGGGTTAATGGAAAAACAGAGCTTTTTGACCGATGGCCAATTGGCCGAATTTAAAGCAAAACCACTGGGCCTTAACTTTAGCCCAGTAACACATAACGACGGCCCTGCCCCCTATTTCAGGGCTGTGCTGAAACAGGAGATACAGAAAATTTTTAAGGAACAGAACATAGTCCAGTCCGATGGTTCGCAATACGACCTTGACCGCGACGGCCTGAAAATATATACCACCATTGACGCCACCATGCAGCAATATGCCGAGCAGGCGCAGCAGGAATACATGGGTAAATTGCAGGCGCAGTTTGACGATCAATGGAAAGGTGTTAACCGTTCAAAAAGTATCAAAAACTACAAACTGTTGTTAGACCAGGGCATGTTCCGGTCCGACAGGTATAAGCAATTGCAGTTGGAAGGGAGATCGGAAGAGGAAATAAGGGATAATTTTAATACACCCGATAGCTTAGAGTTGTTTACCTGGCATGGGCTTGTTGATACCTTGATGAAACCTATCGACTCGATGGTATTTAGTAAAATGATGCTCCGCAACTCGCTGATGAGTATGGACCCTACCACCGGCTA
>JBDUDE010000759.1:0-4477 GCA_040003105.1 Mucilaginibacter sp.
TCGATAACGTCAAGCTCGTACCCCTCAAGCGCATATTGCGGATAGGCGGTGGTTAAAATAACCTTGGCCTTGCCGTTGGCTATGCGTAAAAACTGTATGCCGGTAAGCTCGGGCATCTGCACATCCAGAAAAACCAGGTCCGCCAGTTTTTCCTGTACCAGGGTTAGCGCTTCAATTGGGTTGGTGGTGGCTTTAACTAACTGCAAAAACGGAATTTTTGAAATATAGTCTTCCAGTATATGCAATGCCAAAGGCTCGTCATCAACAATAAGGCATCTAATCATTTTATAAAACTAATGATAATTCAACTGTGTAAGTGTCCGCTTCGTCGCGTATATCCAAATTATATTTATTTGGATACAACAAATTTAGCCTGCGTTTAACATTATTCAAACCAATTCCGCCCGAAGCATCACGATTGTTGGTATGTTTTTTATTATGCATATAAAAATGCAGGTGCTCCTCGTCAACATCAATCAACAACCTGACAGGGGTAAGCGGGTTGTTGGCCACACCATGCTTAAAGGCATTTTCAATAAACGCAATTAACAGCAAAGGTACTATTTGCTGGTTTACAACGTTGCCGTCAACCTTGTAATCGATATAAACCTTATCGCTGAACCTTATTTTTTGCAGATCGATGTAATTCTGAAGATATTGCAGCTCTTTAGACAAGTCAACCTTGTTATCGTTACAGTCATAAAGCATATAACGCATAATTTCGGATAACTTCAATATTGCGTCGGGCGTGGTGGCCGACCGCTGGTAAGCCAGCGAATAAATGCTGTTTAACGAGTTGAATAAAAAGTGCGGGTTTATTTGCGATTTTAAAAAAGCCAGTTCGGCGCTTAAGCGTTGGTTTTCGAGGTCACGCTGTATGCGTTCATTTAAAAACCAGTCAACCGTAAATTTGAGTGCAGCACTTAGCATTAAAAAAATAATATTGGTGACGCTGGTACTTAAAAAGAAATCGCCGAAACTCATTACGGCTTTACCATGCAACAGCACATAAGGCTTCAGCAGTAAGCCGATGCCATATTTCCCTACCCCGAAAGCCGTCAGGATAATTAAAATGGCAATAAAGTACCTACTGTACTGCTTTTTGTTTAAAAACCTCGGAATAAGCAGAAGGTAGTTGACATAAAACAGACCGATATCAATGATGCTGTATAGTAAATAAACCAGCATCTGGGCATTGCTTAGCTTCGCATTTATATGGACCAGGTATCCAAAAAAGCCGACTATGAAGACCCAAATAAAGATATGCCAAAATATTTGCCAGCGTTTTTTCATCACTCCTAAGATACTATTTA
This sequence comes from Mucilaginibacter sp., assembly GCA_040003105.1. Taxonomy (GTDB): domain Bacteria; phylum Bacteroidota; class Bacteroidia; order Sphingobacteriales; family Sphingobacteriaceae; genus Mucilaginibacter. The sequence continues at coordinate 1,314 of JBDUDE010000759.1, forward strand.
CACAGGGTTAAAGCATTTATATTATATATAGCACAATGTTTCGTCGATAAACTGGCTCAAAAACCCGACGAACGGGTTGCTTTGGGTATTAGCTTGTTTATCTATGAATCCTGTGTGTTGGTCTAAATGATTTTAGCAGGTAGTTTTTTTGATATTTCTTTGTATCATCAAAAGCAATCACGATGAAAACGCTTATCAAAAACTCAAATCCTTTTATACTTTTACTGGTACCGGTATTTTTTGCACTTATAATGGGTGTAAGTTACCAGTTTCAGCAAAAAAGGCAAACCATTGTTGGTACCTCGGTACACGCAACCTCGCTTTTTTATAAAAGCGTTAATTTGGTAAAAACTGTATGCGCCATAGCTAAAGAAAAAGTATGGTAATTAGTACCCAAAACCTAACCTTTACATTTGGCAGCCAAACGGTTGTTAAGTCGTTATCGTTACAAGTTCCGGAAGGAAGCATTTATGGCTTCCTGGGCCCCAACGGCGCCGGCAAAACTACCACTATAAAATTGCTGCTTAACCTGCTAAAAACGCAGGAAGGCAGCATTCATATTTTCGAGAAAGAGCTGCAAAGCAACCGCATTGAAATCTTGTCGCAAATAGGTTCGCTGATTGAGCAGCCCGCGATTTACCTGCACATGAGCGGTAAAGAAAACCTGTTGAACCGCGCCCTGTTATTAGGCGTAGGCGAAAAGAGAGTTGATGAAATGCTCGACCTGGTACATTTATCATCAGCAGCGCATAAAAAAGCCGGACAATATTCGCTCGGCATGAAACAACGCCTTGGTATTGCACTGGCTTTGTTAAGCGACCCCAAACTGCTTATTTTGGATGAGCCGACCAATGGCCTCGACCCAAATGGCATCATAGAAATCCGCGAACTGCTGGTGAAACTGACCAGCGTACATAAAAAAACTGTTTTTATATCGAGCCATTTGCTGGCCGAAATTCAAAAAATGGCCACCCACGTGGGTATTATTAACTTTGGCGAGCTGATGTTCCAGGGCAGTATACAGGAACTGGAAGCGTTAAACAAACCATCGGTACAAATTGAAACCGACCGTACCGTTGATGCTGCCAATTTCTTAAAGAAAAACAGCATCGAGGTTTCTGAAGTTAACGACCATCACCTGTTTGTGCCTTTCACCTCGAAAGAAACTATGGGCGAGATAAACGCCCTGCTTAACCAAAACGGCTACACTGTTTACAGCATTAACAAGCAGCAGCAAGACCTGGAAAAATTATTTTTAGCAATAACCCAACACGCCTAAGCCATTATGAAAGGATTTATATTATCATTCCGGTCTGAATTTTATAAAACCCGTAAAACCATGGGTTTTTGGAGCGCGGTTTTGTTGCCGTTTTTACTTTGCCTGTTTGTATTCATTGGCTTTTTCGTAAAGAGTGAGGAGTTGATGAAGAATTCAGGCATGGAACTCTGGCTTAAATTTTCCGCACCGGTATTAGGAGTAATGGGACTATTGTTGATGCCTATGCTCATAATCTTTATAGCTTATTCAGTAAATAGCCTTGAACATAAAGCAGATACCTGGAAAACCATTTTTAGCCTGCCTATACCGAAACTATCGGTTTATGCAGCCAAATACTTTTATGCCTTTTTCCTCCTGTTCCTTTGCCTGGCGTTGTTTGTTTTGTTTACACTCGGCTTTGGTAATTTTTTAGGCTTGTTAAAACCATCTTTAAAATTTAGTGAATATAGCGTTGCAAGTATTTTAACGCAGATATACTTTAAGTTTTTCCTCGCCTCTTTGGGAATTCTATCGATACAATTTTTATTAAGCCTATTGTTCAGCGATTTTTTAAAACCGATGGGGATTGGCTTTATATGCACCATCACAGGTGGCATCCTGGCTGGAAATGGCTGGGCCTATGCTTATCTTTTCCCTTATTCTCATCCTATGATGGCCATGAGAGCCTTTGGACAAAGTACTAAAGGAGGAGACAATCATCCATCAGCAATGCCGCATTTCACTGTTGAAATGCTTACCAAGGATACCTGGGTGAGCCTTGCTGTTGCTGTCGCTGTTTTTGTGGCGGGATACTTTATCGTGCTGAAAAAGAGCGTGAAATAAATTCGTAGAGACGCAATATTTTGCGTCTCCCGCCATGCAGATGCAGAGCCTACAAATTTCAATTCCGGAAATGGCTAGTGGTCGTGCGCATTAGCAAACAATGATGGCTTTTTACTTGCCAGAATGTACGTAAAGGATATAATGAAAAGGTAAATTACCGGCGATTTCAAATAATCATACCACGGAGTTACCTCTATTATGCGCCAGCTGGCAGGCTGTGAAAATATGTATACCCCTATCAGGGTCAAGCTCCAAATACATGTAATTGTAAAGGAACTAGCGATAAGCTTACGTAACGATTTTACCCATAACAGTTGGGGTAAAAGAGCATTACAAAGCACCATGTAAAACCCAGAGTCAAGCCAATATTCCATTATGATACGATTGCTATAAAAATATTTTTCGTCGTCTTCTCCTAAAAAAATATTAATATACATTAGTTGCGCGAAAAACGTAGTAATGTATAGCAGAGAGCCAGCTAGCAGTGTCCAATTGGTCACCCAAATAAGTATTGATTTATTTATGGTGCCAGTCTCTGTCTTTGAAATATCTAAAATAAATAAAAGTGGAATCAAAAACAGCGAACCTTTGAATATCGCATCCATTACTAAGTAAAGCATGTTATTCATACAGCCAGTTAACATTTGTAAAGTTTTACCTAATCCGATTTAACCAATCCTCAGTCTATCCAGCTATCTCACCGGCTTCGGATACACTGGCAAACTCTCATGCCCTTTGTCATCCACCGACTGCACCGCAAAAAAGTAATTATCCTTCGAATACGCAAGCGATATCCCTGTGCCCTCCACATAAAACTTCTTCTCCCAATACGGGCTAACGCTTTCGCGCATTAAAACATAATAACCTACCGGTCTTTTACCAGCCTTTGGCGCCTCCCATTTCAACACAGTGCGGTTGGTTAAATCGCTGGTTACTACGCCAACGTTTTCCGGCTCGGCGGGGGCCATTGCCAGGTTGGCCAATACCGAAAGGTTCATCCGCGCTACTTTTTGCACGTAGTTAAAATCAACAAAATCGGGCAGGTCGCCATAGTCAACACCTT
>JBDUDE010000232.1:0-4472 GCA_040003105.1 Mucilaginibacter sp.
CTCCATATCTGCAACTTCCAGGCACAAATGAGGGCAAAATGGTTTTTTGGGCGCCGGGGGACAAAAATCATTTTCCAGGTCCCGAATTAATTCAATGCGCAGATTGCCGGATGAAATGAAGGCATATTCTTCCTTTTCCTGTTCATTAACGGCTCTAAAGTCCAAACAAAAAGATAATTTTTCGGTGTAGAACGCTATCGCCGCGTCCATGTTTCGCACTTGTAAAGCTGCGTGGTCAAATTTTAAATCCATTTTTTAAGCTTTGATTTCTTTATATTCTAAATATCAAAGGTGTGGATGATCCCGTAAAACGACGTATAACTAATTTAATATCCAGGCTTATAATAGTTTAATTATTTATGCCTTTTTTTGCGGATCTGGCTCAGAAAAACAGGGGAAATCCCTAAATAAGAGGCAATGTGCTTTTGAGCTAAACGGCTTTCGATGGTGGGGTAGCGTTCAATCAAAGCCTGGTATCGTTCTGCGCCGCTCATTGCAATTGCATTCAGGATGCGCTTATCCTGGGCAACGATAAAATTTTGGGTAAGGATACGCCAAAACCGTTCAAACACCGGAAATTTCAGGTAAAGCTCATCCAGGCTCTGTTTATCAATCTGCAGAAGTACAGAAGGTTCGTGGGCTATAATGTTTATCATGGATGGCGCCTGCCCTAAAAAACTGGCGGAATCAGCTATCCACCAATCTTCCATCGCAAAATGTAAAGTATGGTCAACGCCCATATCATCAACGTAAAACGACCTCAGAAAACCTTTATAAACAAAACTTTCATACCTGCACACGTCTCCCTGCTGCAGTATGTACTGCCTGGCAAGTACCTTACGCACCTGTAGCAATGAGCAGAAATAGTCTCTTTCATCCCGGGTAAGGCTAATCCGTTTGTGCAGGTGATCTAAAATAAACTGTTCGGGTTCTTCTCTATTCATCCCAGCATGGATTGATGTTAACCATTGAAATTTTACCGGCTTTAAAGTAAGGATATTTTAAGCGGGGACAGAAAAAAATTAAGCTCTGCTTTTTTATCGCGATGGGCGTTGCCATCGCTAACAAGTTAGACCCTTTCAGGGTCAGGAAAAAAAATATTGTTTTTTAAATGAATTGATAAGCCTGAAAGGCTTCAACTTATCAGCACAGGGCGGTGCCCTGTGCGAAGACAATAGGCGAGTCGTCATATTTACATTGTTTGATTATCAGTTATTTATAAATTCACCAAAAGAAAACAGATTGATAATGAGCATACTTCACAGCGTTCCGGGTGTTCCGCGTGCATGGAACGCTTTAATAATATTAATACGGCTAAAAACAACTCTCTCCCACCCAACCCTAACCATAATCCCCTATATTTAAACTTCCAAAACGGCATCATGAAAAAAACGCTGCTCTTACTATTTATTATTAGTGGTTTATACACGGCTAAGGCTCAACATGGCAGCCAGTTGATTACCGTTACAGACATGACGCGTATTAAGCAGGCCGGTACCGCCAGCCTGTCGCATAACGGCAAACAGGTAGTTTTTACGGTATTGTCTGTCGAGCCCGACGAAGCGGCTAAAGGCGAATACGTTTACCGCACCCAAATTTGGATGGTACCCGCCGATGGCAGTGCGCCGGCAAGGGCTTTAACATCTTCAACTACCAGCAGTTCGCAGCCGGCATGGTCGGCAAATGATGAGCAAATTACATTTGTGCGGACGGTAAAAACCAAGTCGCAGATATTTTTATTATCGCTTAATGGCGGCGAGCCAACGCAACTTACCAATGAGCCGCGTGGGGCAAGTAGTCCGCAATGGTCGCCGGATGGCAGCCGGATATTATATTCGGTAAGCTTATCGTATCCCGAAATGCTGAAGGATTCGGTATTAAACCCGGGTGCCGCTGTTCCGAACTGGACGACAGAGAGGCCCGGTTTTAAAACAAACCTACCCCAGTCAAAAGCCAAAGTTAATCCCGATGGCAACATGGAAGCCATCCGCGCCTATTTAAGGCAGGACGAAACCGACGGCAAGGTAAAAGTGTTTAACAGGCTTAATTTTGAGGGCGAAGCCAGTACTGAACCCAACTTTAGCTTTAACCATTATTTTATTACGGAGGCCAAACCGGGCGCTGTGGCAAAGCCATTAACATTTGGTTTCCACAATTACAACAACGCCGTGTTTACGCCGGATGGTAAACAACTTATCCTAACTACCAATGCGGATACTTCGCTCAACCCAGACCGTGCCTTAATATCGGCAATCTATACCATGCCATCAAGCGGCGGCCCGCTAAAGCGGCTGATTGCCGAAGAAGGGATGTCATTAAACAACGGCCAGGTTTCGCCGGATGGAAGGTACCTGGTGGGTTTTACATCTGTACCAATGACGATAGATTTCGGGCATTTGGTGGTTTATGATTTGCAGGCTGCCGGCAAAAAAATGGGGGTGCCTATCGACCGCAATGTTGGGCGCACGGTGTGGTCGGCAGATAGCAAATCTTTGTATTTTACGGCACAGTCCAACGGTGGCGCGCCGGTTTATAAGGTTGACATGGCCACGCTTAAACCCGAACAGCTTAGCGGTTACGACGAAGGGTTGGGCAGCCTCGATATCGGCAAAAAACAAATGGTATATGTTAAAACCGCGGTTACCGACCCTTATGAATTATACGTTGCCGATTTGAACAACAAAACAGCCAAACCCCTTACCACCTTTAACTCCGAATGGCTTAAAGACAAAAAGCTAAGCATCCCCGAAAAAAAATATTATACCAACAGCAAAGGCCTGAAGGTTGAGTACTGGGTAATGAAACCCACCAATTTCGACCCGGCCAAAAAATACCCGGTGATGCTGCAAATACACGGCGGGCCGACCGCCATGTGGGGTCCCGGCGAAAACACCATGTGGCACGAGTTCCAATATTTTTGTGCGCAGGGCTACGGCGTGGTTTACTCCAACCCGCGCGGCTCAGGCGGTTACGGTATCGATTTTATAAAAGCAAACTACCAGGACTGGGGCACCGGCCCAACCGAAGACGTGCTGGCAGCCCTCGACGGCGCATTAGCCGAAGGCTGGGGCGACAAGGACAAAACCGTGGCCACAGGCGGGTCGTATGCCGGCTATTTAACCGGCTGGTTAGCGGGCCATACCAAGCGCTTTGCTGCAATTTCTTCACAACGCGGGGTATATGATTTGACTACCTTTTTTGGCGAGGCCAATGCCTGGCAGCTAACGCCAATTTATTTCGGCGGTTACCCCTGGGAAGAAAAAACGAGGTCAATATTGACGGAGGAATCGCCGTTTACCTATGTAAACCAAATAACTACGCCTTACCTCATCCTTCATGGCGAAAACGACTTACGCACCGGTATTGTACAGGGCGAAATGATGTATAAAGCACTAAAGGTTTTAAACCGCCCGGTTGAATATGTGCAGCACCCCGGCGCTACACACGAATTAGTGCGGTCTGGGAATGTAAGGCAACGAATTGACCAGATGCTGAGGATTTATGAGTTTTTTGAAAGGTATATTAAGCATGAGTAAAATTAATGCATTGGCGCAAATGCAATTACGTTAACGCCGCTTCGAGAGGACTCACCCCGACATTGCTTCGCTCGTCGGCCCTCTCTTCGCTGCGCGTAAAGAGGGTGAGCTGCAATTTTCTGTTTATACTTCTTACACCACCGGTTTCATCACAAACATACCGCTGTAATACTTACGGTATCCCCAGCCTAAAAGCAGGTTGGGGCCAATCAGCAAAACGCCCATCAACCAGCCGGATGGTACCAGGATGGTATGAAACAATAATACATTCAGGCTGATTGGAAAAAGCGCAACCGCAGAAAATGGTGCATAACGGTTGATAAGCAGCGAAATGCCTCCCAATATTTGAATAGTTTTTATCATAGGGTAAAAATATCCTACGCCCTTAAGGCCGGCAACAAACGCACCGGTTACGCCGGTGTGCAATGGCTGGTAGGGAATAAAACGCAGGAAATAATCGAGCCCGAAAACCAGGTAGAGGAATCCGAGGAGGATGCGGGATATTAATACGGTAAGTTTCACTGAAAAATTATTATGGATGCGAATTTATTGAATTTATTAATACAATGCAGCCGGTTACATTTTCAAAACGTGATACCAATCACTATTCTACCTGCTGCCTGTCATTCACGGGGATTATAAAACAGTGCAAATTTGTTTCATGAGTCAGATAAACATAAAACATATTACCCACCTCAATAATGAGTGTTTAAGGGGTCTGGAATTTTATCAGCATGAGCTTGGTTTCATGAATAAGCGCCTGGAAGAAATTGCCAGGGGAAATACCGGCCAGGACGCATCGGAAGGGGTTGAGTATTTCCAAAACAATTTCATCATTCACCGCGACCAAATTGCCGAATTAAGGCACCTTGCTCATTTAAACGATAAAACGGTAGAAAAAGAGCTTTTAGATACGGGCGTGTTTGTTAACGAAGA
>JBDUDE010000350.1:0-4467 GCA_040003105.1 Mucilaginibacter sp.
ATTCTTCATCAGCGAATTCGGTAACAGTTTGTATGTCAACAGCACGTTCGGCTGAGCGGGCCAAAGAAGTGGGGGTCCGCAAATCTATCGGTGCGTACCGTTTTCAATTGGCTGTGCAATTTTTAGCTGAAACAGTTATGCTTGCTCTTATAGCTTTAATGTTTGCGATTGTGCTGGTTGAAATTGCATTGCCTTTTATCAATAGCCTGAGCAGAAGAGAACTGATCCTTCCTATTTTCAGTAATATAGGTACAGTTCTGCTAATTATTGTGTGCACGGTTATCGTCGGCCTGATTTCGGGAATTTATCCGGCTGCTTATCTATCCGGGTTTAACCCCGTGACGGTTTTAAAGGGCTCTATCCAAACAGGGAAAAACAAAGGCTTGCTACGCAATATTTTGGTGGTTGGGCAGTTTACCAGCGCCATATTTTTAATGATAGCAACCGTGCTGGTTGTAAAACAATTAAATTTTATGCAGCATCGCGACCCAGGCTTTAGCCGCGAACAAGTGGTTACCGTTCCGCTCAATATGGTCAGGCCTGAGAAATACGACTTGATGAAGAAGGAATTACTTAAAAGCAACCTGGTGAAAGGCGTAACTGCTGCACAGGACAATTTAGGGAGCCATCTTGACCAGTCGGGTGTAGAGTTTAAACTGCCTGATGCTCCCAAACGCCAGATAGCTGCAACCAGGCTGATAACCGATGCTGATTATTTGAAATTATACAAAATAAAGCTACTGTACGGTAGTGACTTTTCGGGCGAAAAAACGCAGGAAGGTAAGGAGTATATTATAAATGAGGCAATGGCTAAAGAAATACTAAAAGACCAGCCTAAAAAGCCGTTGTCATCATTAATAGGGGTGAGATTTGGGTATGATTCGTTAGGTACCATTAAAGGTATCGCCAAAGATTTTAACTTCAATTCCCTGCATTATAAAATTGAGACGCTGTTTATGCTTGCATACAAAGGAGATGGTTTTAGCACCATGTCGGTTAAAATCAACGGCGCTCAAACATCCGAAGCCATCAACTTTATTAAGACGATCTGGAAAAGCGTTGAGCCCGAACTGCCATTTGAGTACCAGTTTTTAGACGACCACTATAACGAAGTTTACCAGGTTGATGACCAGGTGAGTAAAACCGTGGGAATACTTGCCGGTTTGATAATAATAATCTCCTGTTTGGGTTTGTTTGGCCTGGCATCGTATTCGGCCGAAAAGCGGGTGAAGGAAATTGGTGTGCGGAAGGTATTGGGAGCATCGGTACAAAACATTACTTTGCTGCTTTCAACAAATTTCCTGAAGTTGGTAGTGCTCGCAAATATCATTGCATGGCCGGTAGCCTGGTTTTTTATGCACAAATGGCTGCAGGATTTTGCCTACCGCATCAGCTTACAATGGTGGATATTTGTCTTGGTAGGGATTATCTCTATCTTGATTGCGTTTTTTACAGTGAGCTTTCAATCAATAAAAGCTGCTGTTGCTAACCCGGTGAAGAGTTTGCGTTCTGAATAGCCATTGGTCAGTTCGCTGCGCTGTCATTGATAGTTTAGCAGACCTATCTGAGGTAATAAAACAAAAGAGCCAATTGAAGTTTACGTCAATTGGCTCTTTTTTATATGCAACTGTATTCAAGCTTAAGTATTCAACCCCGGCAATTCAATGTAAAATATAGTTCCTTTGTCCACATTGTCCTCAAACCATATTTTGCCGTTGTGCAGCTCAATTATTTTTTTGGATATGGAAAGGCCCAGTCCAAATGGCTGTTCGCCTTGTGTGCCGTTTCTTTTTGCAGGTGTAAACATTTCAAAAACAACCTCTTTCTGCTCAGGGGCTATCCCCATTCCATTGTCGGCAACCCAGATAAGGACAAGGTGATTATTTTCTTTAATTCCTACTTTTATGGTACTGTTCGAGTAGCTGAATTTAATGGCGTTCACAATCAGGTTATTAATAACCCGCCATATTTTCTCGTGGTTAACTTCGGCTAAAACGGGCTTGTTATCGTTCTCAAAAACAATCAGCTGTTTCTTCTCTTTTGCCCTGAATTGCAATAGCTCCACCGAGTCGTAAAGCATCGAACGTAAATCAAACTGCTGTTTAACTAAAATTTCGTTGTCGTCCTCAAGGCCAGATTTCAGCAGCTCATTTATCATTTCCATCGAATGGAGGCCGGTGGTCTCAATCAGCTTCAGCATGTATTTGCTGTCCTCCGAAAACTCGTCTTCGCCCATCAGCATGCTGGCCAGTCCTGTTATGCCCGAAAGCGGGTTGCGCAGGTCGTGCGCCATTACTCTCATAATGCGCAGGTAGTTTTTATTAACACGCTCCAGTTCGTCAAGCGACTGTTGCAACTGCCTGTTGTGCTGCGTAAGCACCGTGAGGTTTCCTTTGGTGTTTTTAAGTGTTCGGCTTATCATCAAAATATATAATATGGTTAAGGTATATGATCTTTTTAAATGTTTTTAGCAGGTTAGTTACCCGTTAAACGGTAAACAGTGCAAAAGGGTTATACTTTTTTAACCAAAATGGCGGGCTTGCAGCAATTAATAGCTTTTTTTCATTCAATATTACGTTGTATATTACCGCCTTAAACATTTTTTCGTAATGAAAAGCCTTAATAAAATTTATACCGCTTTGTTGTTTTGTTTGTTAATAGTGGGTTGTAAAAGCATTAACGCCCAAAACGTACAGGCGGCTTCAAAGTTCAGGGTGATAGGTTACCTGCCTGCTTTTGGTATGCGGAATGACGGTAACGTAAATTTTGATTTCGGGCGTATCAATTATCTTAATATTGCATTTATCAACCCTGATTCATCCGGAAACTTCAATGTATCGCAGGCATTGGGTAAAATTGTCGAAGCCGCACATGCAAAACACACGAAGGTACTGATATCTATAGGTGGCGGTTCGGCTCCGGTTTATTATTCAAAACTTTTGTCGGATACGCTACGCAATACCTTAATAGCTAAACTGGTAAAATTGGCTGCAGATTATAATTTAGACGGCATTGATGTTGATTTGGAAGGCGAGCGCATTGACAATAACTACGAGGCATTTGTAACCGGGCTTTCGGTGTCGTTGAAAGCTAACAGCAAATTACTTAGTTCGGCAGTTGCCACCGCCTATAAATCAAAATATACCGATAAGGCGCTGGCTGTTTACGATTTTATAAATATCATGTCGTACGATAAAACCGGCCCGTGGCGCCCGCAGGATGCAGGTCCGCACGCACCTTATGATATGGCCGTTGCTGATTTGGATTACTGGACAAACAACCGCCACATAGCAAAGGACAAACTTAGCCTGGGCTTGCCCTTTTATGGTTATGGCTTTGGTACGGGTGCTCCTGCCGATATCAACTTTAAAAACCTGGTAACCCAATACCCGGGCGCCGAAAACGCCGACGAGTTTACTGTGCCTGGCGGCGGAGTTATTTTTTATAATGGCATCCCCACTATAAAAAATAAAACTACACTTGCCTTGCAATACGCCGGCGGGGTGATGATATGGCAACTGTTGGGGGATGCGGAGGGGGATAAATCGCTTTTAAATGTGATAAATAACACCATAAGCGCCGGTAAATGATTGTGATTTCAGCAATATTTTTTTTAATAATTTTGAAATCCGGTGTTTTAAGCACATCTTTAGTAATCGAATTAAAGCGATAAATATATTGAGAAGGCTAATTGCCATAACCTTACTATCAATACACCTGTTTAATATAGGCGGGTATTTAGCGCTATACCAGTATTTCTCCTACAAATCCGACAAATTTTTTAACGAGCAAACCGGCAAGAACAAGTACAACGTTCACGATTTAACCGAAATTAAAATACCCGTGGATATGCCAACGGTTACCGAATGGCCGACTTACGAGAACGTTAACGGGCATATACAATTTGAGGATGCCAGTTATAATTATGTAAAAATGAGAGTAACGCGGACAGCTATTTACATAATGTGCGTTCCAAATTATGAAACAACCCGGTTATCGAGCGACAACGTTATCAGCGCAAAACATATAAAGGATGTTCCGGTACCAAAAAAAGAGCATGTGCCTTTTGGTAAAACCAATGCTATCGAAAATTTTCAATTTAACTTTATACAGTTTGCTTTTAGCGTTCCCACCCAAAGTTTAAGAACTTTCGCTATTCAACCCGTTCAAAGGGTACAATCAAGTTGCCTGGATATCCCGGAGCAACCGCCAAAATACGCCTGTTAATTCGAGTATTTATTTTTCCGGAAAGGCGTATTTGTTAAGCAGGCGCTACCTATCTTATACCAAAGGGATATTCAGTTGGCACTAACCTTACCATATCGTCATTTAACATCCGCAATGCCAACCCCAATAATATAGCCCAATATAACACGCCAAAATATAGCGGCAATGTAACGTTTGCGAATAGCATTTTCTCTTTTTTAATATTTATTTGATAAAACCCTGTAAATCTCTATATTCAGT
>JBDUDE010000281.1:0-4450 GCA_040003105.1 Mucilaginibacter sp.
CAACAATATTTACTGATAACACTAAAGTGGAAAATAGTTTTTTCATATCCGTTTTGTCTTTAAAACCTTTGTCATTGCGAGTCTCCATCAGGGGTAAACCCTGAAAAAAATAGCAATGACGTTAAAAAAAGTATACTGATAATCAGTAACTTATAAACACGTCATTATAAGGAGGAACGACGAAGCAACCTCGTCGCCATACTTAGTCCGCTATGCAAAGTTAGTGATGTATAACGACGAGATTGCCGCGCTCGTTCCTCGCTCGCAATGACAAAACGTATTATTTATTTACTTGTATACATCACCATCCCGCTATTATCAACCCCAAACACCTTCGCCATTGCTTTTATTACCGAACCCTTGGCCACCTTAAATGGTTTTGAATATTCGTGTTCTTTAACAAACGCCGGGGTGCTGCCATCGGTTGTATAATAAATTTTTGCACCGTTTGTTGCACTGCTCATGCTTACTGTTCCGCCTTTTACGCTGATGATCGGCTCAATTACACGATTTACATAGTGCCGGGTGCGGGCGTCCTGTATTACCCCTTTCCAGTTCATACCGAAGCCAAAATCATAGGTATGGCCGTTGGCATCGGTATAGCATTGCATATCATGCGGAATATCCTCATCCTGCAATTCCACCGTCTGCATATTGGCCGGCATCTGGAACGGCAGCAATCCCGATGGTTCAGTAGCACCCGATAAAATATCCAGTATCACCTGGTTTTGCACACCAAAACTGGCTACAATGGCGTTGGCATCTTTTTCAAACTCGGCAAGTATCGCAGGTTTGGTTAAAGTAATTACTACTATAACCGGTTTGCCGTTCATGGCTGCTTTGGTGCTTTGTATGGTTTTTAAATCGGTAACGTTGGCGGCGGTGATGCTTTTGCCTTTGTAGGTTCGGTCGGTTACGGTTGGTTCTGCCGGGTCGCCGGCGGCAATGCTATGCTCGCGGGCATCGGTAGCGGTATAAGGGCCGTACTGCAGGGTGATTGGCACATAGCCGCTCCCGCCGTTTTTAACATCTTCGCTATCATACCCAGCGCCACCGCTCGGGCTGCTTACGAAAACAATGGCGCAATCAGCCTTTGCAGGGTCATCGGTAACGTTATAATATTTTTTCAGCAGCTCCGCGCTAATCGCATCCTCAAATTTCTCTTTCGACGGCGGGCCGAAAAATCCTTTAGTTGACGGCGTGTATTTCTTCGGCAGGTAAATTGTTTTGCCTTTTTGCAGCGGCAATATATTGGCGCTGTTTTTTAGCAGCACTACCGATTTTAATTGCGCATTGTAGCCGGCGGTCATAAACTCTGGCTTGCCCACAATTTGTTTTGATGTTTCAATATCTAAATATGGGTTTTCAAACAATCCTGTCCTGAAGATATTACGCAGCAACCTAACCGCCGACTGCTCAAACCTTGCACGCATAAATGGTTCGCCATGTTCTTTAACGCCCATTTGATAAGCCTCAATTACCGGCCCGGCAATGTTATTGCCGCCAAATTGGTCAACACCCGCCATCAATACCTTGTAGTGCCGCTCGGCAACAGTATTGGTTTCCATCCCCCACGATTTACCCGCGAACACATCAGGTGTTTTACCCTCATCTGCCGTAACAAGCCAATCGGTACAAACCACGCCATCATAGCCATATTTTGTGCGCAACAAATCAGTTATTAAATATTTGCTGTAGCTGTTGCCGCGATCCTCTTTGTTTTTAATATCCCTGCCGTATGATATGGTATAATAAGGCATCACGGCAGATGCCATCATCGTTTTGCCCGACAGTTTTAAAGCACCATCTACAAACGATACTAAATGCTCATCAAAGTTATTACCAGGGTAAACGGCAAACTTTCCGTAAGCAAAGTGCGCGTCGCGGCCGCCTTCTTCGGGGCCGCCGCCGGGCCAGTGTTTCATCATGGCGTTTACGCTGTTGTAGCCCCAGCCGCCTTTTATTTCCTTGTCACCTGCAGAAGTTTGAAAGCCATCAACATAAGCGCGGGCCATATCGGCAGCCAGCTGCGGATCTTCGCCAAAGGTGCCGTTGATGCGTGCCCATCGGGGCTCGGAGCCTAAATCAATTTGTGGAGACAAAGCAGTCGATATGCCCAGCGCCCGGTATTCCTGCGCAGCTATCGAACCAAATTGTTGCACCACAGCAGGGTCGAATGTTGCCGCTAACCCTAACTGGTCGGGCCATTGTGATATTTTGCCGCCTGCGCCTGCAGTATATTCAACACCCGAGTTGGTACCATGGCGCGGATCGGAACTATTGTTTGCCGGTATGCCAAAGCCGCTGCCTTCTACCAGGGCCTGCACATTATTGTTCCATTGCGCGGCAACAGCAGGACTTTGTACCGACGTAACCAGCACGTGCCTTAAATTATCGTTTATTAAAAATGCCTTTTGCTGGTCGGTTAGGTCCGATGCTTTGGCGCCGCTTTGCGGGAACGGCTTGCCGTTATAGGTTGCAGCCCCCATAGGGCCGGGCATGGCAGGTATTGCCTGGTGCGCACTGTAAAGCATCAGCCCTGCAATTTGCTCAACCGACAGCTTTGACGCCAAATCTTTTGCACGTTCATCAACCGTTAACCGCCAGTCTTCATATTTATCCAGCTTGCCGTTCTTGTTTAAATCCTTAAACGAAAACCCATCAACCGTTAAAATTTTCACACCTGATGTGGTGGAATAGCCCAGCGTTGGCCCGTTGGAATTTTTAACCAATACAATGCCCGAGCTATCCGCACCTGGCTGTTTGCTTAAAACATCTACATTGGTGCCACCAGTCATACCGGCTAATAAAATAGTCGCTACCCCGGCAAGGCAAAACAAAGCAAGCGGTTTAAAATTTTTCTTCATAATTATACGCGGCAAAAGGGTTAAATTAAATTACTAAATGCTTAACAGGTTTATAGTAACCAGGCTGGTTATAACATTGTGTTTGTTTGACACAATTAAAAGTAAATATAAAAATAATATGCGGCGATTATAATAGATGGAGATTTGATAAATATAGACGAAGGGGTTGTTTTTGAGGGATGAAGGGAATTGTAAAATCAACCTGTCGTTTTCACACAGGGCGTTGCCCTGCGCTGATAGATTTATCCCCTCCGGGGAAATTTTGTTTTTGGTTCTACCCGGATACACTTTCCCTGAAAGGGAAACACATGCCATCACAGGGCACCGCTCTGTGCGATTTTACCATGCCGATTCCCTCCCGAAATTTCTTGTAACTTTCCGTTTACAATTACCGGATTTGTATATCTTTATTGCGGTTACACAACCTTTTCACAATGCAAAAACCCTGGTTAATAATCTTACTGGCCTTAGTGCTGGTTTCCTGCAGCAAGGACCATTCGGAAGATATTAAAAAACAATTTATAACTAACGACCATACCGTTAACATAACCTTTGATGAAAAACATCCGGGCAATGTTATCCCCGAAACATTTGAAGGGCTTAGCTTTGAAAATGGCGTTTTTGGGCAGGATATAAACTACCTGGACGAAAATAACAAAGTGCTTATCCAGTTGATGAAGAACATCGGCCCCGGCATTATCCGGATGGGCGGCGGTACCAGCGATTTGATAACATGGATTAACGCACCACGTACCGCAGGCACACCGCCTGATGCGATTACCACTTCCGATATCGACCGTTTGTCAGCTTTTTCGAAGGTCACAGGTTGGCCGGTTATTTTCGGCTTAAACCTTGCCGATAATGACCAGGACGTAGCGGCAGACGAGGCGGCTTATGTCTCAAAAAGCCTTGGAAGCAGCCTGTACGCTTTTCAATCAGGCAACGAGCCCGATGCTTACGCACCATACAACCATCTTCGCAACCCTGCCTATTCATTTGGCGATTTTTTAGCTGAATGGCGCGGCTACCAGGCAGCCGTTCAAAAAGCAGTGCCTGGTGCCGATTTTGCCGGGCCCGACGTTGCATTTAATACTTCGTGGATAACAGCATTTACAGACAATGAGGGTTACGAGGTTAAACTGCAGGACGGCCATTATTATGAAACCGGGCCGGCAACCAGCACCGGCATTACCTGCCAGTCAATCTTAGGGCATAGTTTTAAGCTTGCCGAATTAATACAGTCTTTTAAGGCTTCTTCGTCTAAAACCCGGCCGCCTTTCAGGGTTACCGAATGTAATAATGTTTACGGCGGCGGAAAGTTGGGCGTAAGCGATGTATTTGCTTCGACCCTTTGGGCGCTTGATGCAATGTGGGCATTAGCCGATAACGGTTGCCAGGGCATTAACTTTCATACCGGGGTGGGCCTGCACTACTCGCCCGTTATACGTGAAAATGGCGTGTTTGTAGCCAAGCCTGAATACTACGCCATGCTGGCCTTTAAATTTGGCAGTGCAAACGGACGGTCGATACCGGTAACAATTGACAACCCGCTATTTTGCAGCGCACACGCCTGCCTCGTTAAT
>JBDUDE010000033.1:0-4449 GCA_040003105.1 Mucilaginibacter sp.
CCGCGCAGGTAGCCCAGTGGAAGAAAATCGGTTACTCGTTAATGCTGCGTTTAGGCATGCGCTACTCAAAAATTGACGCTACCAAAGCTGCAAGTATTGCGCAGGAAGCATACGCAGGCGGTGTAATGCAATCAAACGCAGATAATGTGGTTATTAAGGGCTATAGTGCTGCTAATCCCAATAATTTTTCTGCCTTACAGCGGAATGTAAGCCCATATTTTTATTATTTAGCTCAACCCTTTGTTGACCAGTTAAAAAACACTAAGGATCCAAGATTGAAGTATGACGGCGCCAGCTATATCAAACCTCAGGATTTTACCTCCACACGTGATACCACAACAGCTAACCAATTTGGGTATCCGGTGGGATACGACCAGCAAAGCGTTGTAAACGCTCCAGGTTACAGAGGCACTAAAGGCGGCGGACAAAACTACACGCAGCTTAATTACGATGTAGTTGCAAATATTCTAACCCCTCAATTTTTTATTACCTATTCGCAAACACAACTATTGTTGGCCGAAGCTTCATTCAGGGGATGGGTTACAGGTAGCTTAAGTACGCAGCAATACTATGAAGCCGGCATTAAAGCTTCTATGGATGAATACGCGTTATACCCCAATGTGCAAACCCCCGCGATTTCACTTGCAGAAGAAAACTGGTTTGTGGCCCAACCTGCCGTTTTGTATAATAATACGAACGCACTTCAACTTATCAATACACAATACTGGATATCCAGTTTTGAAAACGGTCCCGAAGGTTTTGCTAATTTGAGAAGAAGCGGGTTCCCGGTATTGCAACCCAATATGTACAACAATAACTTAAACGGTGGCTTTGTACGACGTATGGCTTATCCTGACGCTGAAGACAGCCAGAACTCAGCCAACTATAGAACAGCTGTAACGAGTATGGGTGGTGATGGGTTAACACAAAAAATATTCTGGGATATACCATAATAAATGATCTTGGCTTATCAATACCAAAAACCCGGGTTAAGATCCGGGTTTTTGCCCTTGCTGGTGGATTCAACAACAAGGGCTTACTTCGATCATTATCCGCAATTTTTTACCTTAACCATTTTGGAATGGAAAACACCTGTTAAAAGATGATGCATACAAAGCCATCACCAATAACACACGCAAAAAACAGAGCAATTATAACATAATCTCACACCGATGCACACCTCGAAAAAACTCCCGGGATTCATTCTTACCTTTTTTTTAGTGTTTAGCGGCTATTTTTGCACTGCCCAAAAA
Source organism: Mucilaginibacter sp. (assembly GCA_040003105.1). Lineage (GTDB taxonomy): Bacteria > Bacteroidota > Bacteroidia > Sphingobacteriales > Sphingobacteriaceae > Mucilaginibacter. Next base: position 1,254 of record JBDUDE010000033.1, read on the forward strand.
CTGGCGCCATTGCCCATGATGGACCCGAGCTGGGTTAAACCCACCGAACCTTTCCGTATTGCAGGCAACTTGTACTATGTAGGCACGTACGACTTGGCCTGTTACCTGATAACCACCCCAAAAGGCCACATATTGATCAATACAGGACTTGCAGAGTCTGCGACGATGATACGAGCAAATGTGGAAGCACTTGGCTTTAAATTTAGGGATATAAAAATACTGCTGGCTACACACGCCCACTTTGACCATGTGGCCGCTATGGCCGAAATAAAGAAAGTAACCGGCGCAAAATTAATGGTCAATGAAAACGACGCTCAACTTTTGGCCGATGGCGGCAACTCTGATTTTACTTTCGGAGGAAAAGGCCCCGTGTTTCAACCAGTAAAAGTCACAAAATTACTACAGGAGCATGACACGATAAAGTTTGGTGGGATGGAGATCATCCCTTTGCACCATCCGGGGCATACCAAAGGGGCTTGTAGTTTCTTATTTGATGTGAAGGACGAACACCGCACTTACCGGGTGCTGATAGCCAATATGCCCTCGATAAATAACGGGGTAATACTTTCGGGCATGCCGGGCTACCCGGACATTGGCAAGGATTATGCCCGAACATTTGAGGCTATGAAAAACCTGCATTTTGATATATGGCTGGCCTCGCATGCCAATCATTTTCGATTGCATAATAAACGCCGGCCTGGTGATAGCTATGATCCTGAAGTATTCATAGACCAAAAGGGATACGATATTGCGTTGGCGAATTGGTATGCGGATTATTTGAAAAAACTGGCTGATAAATAATGCAGATTTTAGTTGCTGAAAGACTGTAAGTGACTGAAAATGCGTGTGCCGTTAGCCATGCGGCCTTTTTTAACCGGGTAGTGCGACTCGATAAGCCAAAGGCGGCTGCCTAATAGCTATCCCGGCAGGCCAGATCAAGGGTGATTTTGTACGGCACTTCGTCTACCTATAGCTGAATCGTCGGTTAATGCCACAAACTATAAGGCAGCTGCAGCCGATATCGGTGGCCAGGACGATCTGGATACCCATGTGTTTTGGGATAAATAAACACGCATTTATGTTCAAAAAAAGAGGCTTTCCCGAAAGTGCGGGGCATCCTGTTTTTTTAAGTTTAAAATTTGATCCTGGGGGCATAACTATGTGCAAATGTTTAGTTATGAGAACGAAAAGGGTACCTATGGTACGTATAGAATAATGCCTAAGGTAGTTCCAAATTCAAAAGAGCAGTTAGCGCTGGTATCCTCTGGCTACAGCACACCAACACTTGCAAAATATGATATGAACAGTGACAATTCCAAATGGAACTTTAAAGCTCATGAACTGAACTTAAACACGCTTGTTGAATCAACACGTGTCCATCTTTTTTTAATAACACCTTTTATAGGCTTGGAATAGTATGCGGAACTTCAGAAACAATAACCATTATTCTAACAGAAATCTACTATGAACAGAAAACACACATCCCTGTTACCTGCTACGGCCATTGCCGTTTTATTAGTATTACAAGTAGGTGCAATAAGCGCGTTGGGGCAAACCCCGGGGCCAGGACAAAGACCCCTCCTGCCCCTCATACTCATAAAAGGCGACACGTCACACACGCTAACTAAACACTTTACAGTGGCCTCTAACGTCAAAAAGGCACCAGATGCTAAAGGGTTCATTCAACGTTGGCTGGTGCTGGAACCTGTTAGAAAAGTCATTAGCAGGAATAATATTTTCACCGACAATTACCTCAGAACAACCTTTTCCACCGATAATTTTTCCACCGATTTTAACATAATCCCTAAAAATGGCGAAAAGGTAAAAGTTGGAGAGCAGGGACTAAAATGGTATGCATTGGATAGCAAGGAGTACAACTTTAATTTTTACCATTTTACTTACGCAATAAACAAGCTGCCATTTGGCGTACTTTTTTGGCTTGTCACCGTCGTCAATTGCCCGGAAGAAATCAAAAATGTAAGAATGGCTGCAGGGGTTAATTCGGCAGGCATGTTTTGGTTAAATGGCAAGGAAGCCCTTTTACTTTCCGGCGACCGGGATATGATTGTGGATAATGTTACATCTTCGCTTTTAACGCTAAAAAAGGGAAGGAACATCATCCGTGGGGCGGTAATAAATGGACCGGGTATGTGTAACTTTTGTTTCCGTTTTTTGGATGAAAAAGGATTACCGGTAAAAAACTTCGGCATTAGTTACGAATAATTTTTTTGGCTTATTTAAAGTATCAATTTCTCTGAAACAGAAGTTATTATGAAAAGAACAAAAATAATCGGCCTAACTGCCATATTAGTGGCATCAATAACACAAACTTTAATAGCGCAGGTAGGAAAACCATTTATCCATGACCCTTCGACCGTTGTTGAATGCGATGGAAAGTATTACACATTTGGCACGGGCGGGGGTGGACTAATATCCGAAGACGGGTGGACGTGGAATGGCGGCGGTGTAAGGCCTGGCGGTGGGGCAGCCCCCGATGCTATCAAAATTGGCAAACGATACATGGTTGTGTACGGTGCAACCGGTGGTGGGGCCGCCCACAAGGGGGCCATTTTTACCATGTGGAACAAAACACTGGATCCAAAATCTCCCGACTTTAAATATTCTGAGCCGGTTGTGGTTACTACATCTGATGGTTATGAAGATTTCGATGCCATTGACCCCGGTGTGATGCTGGATCCTGTTACCGGGCGCTTGTGGCTTTCATGCGGTACCTATTTTGGAACCGTCCGCGTTATAGAACTTGATCCTAACACAGGCAAACTGGTACAAGGCAATAAACCTGTTGATGTAGCCATTGACTGCGAAGCTTCTGATTTAATCTATCACGACGAGTGGTACTATCTTCTTGCCACACATGGTTCTTGCTGTGATGGCCCCAACTCCACCTACAATATCGTTGTTGGCCGTTCTAAAAGAGTAACCGGCCCTTATATAGATAATGTGGGAAGAAACATGCTGGAAGGCGGCGGCAAAATGGTTGCTGTAACGGGCGGAAAACTTATAGGCCCCGGCCATTTTGGACGCATGGTACTTGGCGACGGAATAGAAAAAATGACTTGCCATTATGAAGCAGATTTAGATCAGGGCGGCCGCAGCGTATTAGGTATCCGCCCGTTGCTTTGGAAAAACGGATGGCCGGTTGCCGGAGATAATTTTAAAGACGGAACTTATGAAA